>JBKJTM010000523.1:0-3807 GCA_046590805.1 Usitatibacter sp. | reverse complement strand
CAGGCGAATCCCAGGCCGGCCGCGAGCTGCAGGGAATAGCCGTATCGCCAGGCGAAGAGGAGGCCGATCGCCCCCGCCAGCAGCTCCACCGCCGGATAGCGCGCGCTGATCGGGGCGCGGCACGCGGCGCATCGGCCGCGGAGCGCGAGCCAGCTCACCACCGGGATGTTGTGGATGGCGCGGATCGCCGTGCCGCAGGACGGGCAGCGCGAATCGGGCTTGATGAGGTTGAGCGGCGGCGCCTCCGGGGGCGGACGGCCCTCGAGGTCGGCGCAGTCGGCCTTCCACTGCGCCTGCATCATGAGCGGCAGGCGGTGGATCACGACGTTCAGGAACGAGCCCACGCACAGGCCGACGAGGCCCACCGCGATCCAGAGCGCGGCGGCGGACGACTCGAGCCAGGTGAGGAACTCCATTCAGGGTCTATTTCGGGTCATGGATGGAAAAAGGGCGCGGAGATCGTCCGCGCCCCGGGGTGGATCTCGCGAAGCTCGCCCCTCGTGCCTCGCGCCTCTAGATCGCCTGGCCCATCTTGAAGATCGGCAGGTACATGGCGACCACGATGCCGCCGATCAGGCCGCCCAGGATCACCATGATCGCCGGCTCCATCAGCGAGGAGAGTGAGTCGACCGCCTCGTCGACCTCCTGCTCGAAGAAGTCGGCGACCTTGCTCAGCATCGAATCGAGCGCGCCCGACTCCTCGCCGATGGCCACCATCTGCAGCACCATGCTCGGGAAGGCTTCGGAGTTGGTCATCGCGGCGGTGAGGGCGGTGCCGCTCGACACCTCCTGCTGGATGCGCTTGGTGGCGGCGTAGTAGACGTAGTTGCCCGCGGCGCCCGCCACCGAGTCGAGCGACTCGACCAGCGGCACGCCCGCGGCGAACATCGTGGAGAGCGTCCGGCACCACCGCGCGATGGTCGCCTTGCGGATCACGTCGCCGAAGATCGGGATTTTGAGGGTGAGCCGGTCCATCACCTGCTGCATCTTGACCGAGCGCTTCCACGTGTAGAAGAAGAAATAGCCGCCGCCGCCGCCGATGACGAGTATGAAGAACCAGTTGGCGATGAACCAGTCCGAGATCGTCATCACGAAGAGGGTCGGGCCCGGCAGGTCGGCGCCGAAGCTCTTGAACAGGTCCTTGAACACCGGGATCACGAAAATCATGATGACCGCGGTGACGACGAGGGCCACGACGATGATCGACACCGGATAGAAGAGCGCGCTCTTGATCTTGCCCTTGATGGCCATGATCTTTTCTTTGTACGTCGCCAGGCGGTCGAGGAGCGTGTCCAGGATACCGGCCGCTTCGCCCGCGCCCACCAGGTTGCAGAAGAGGGCATCGAAGTAGAGCGGGTACTTGCGGAACGCCTGCGCGAGGGACGAGCCGGTCTCCACGTCGGTCTTGATGTCGATGAGGAGCTTGCCCACGGAGGGGTTGGCGTGGCCGCGGCCGACGATCTCGAAGGCCTGCAGCAGCGGCACGCCCGCCTTCATCATCACCGCCAGTTGGCGGGTGAAGATGGTGATGTCCTTCTCGGTGATCCTCTTGCCGCCGCGCGCCGAGACCTTCTTCACGCTGGAGACCTGGATCCCCTGGCGGCGCAGCGTCGCGACCACCAGACTTTCGCCCGGGGCGCGCAGCTCGCCCTTCACCACCTTCCCGGACTTGTCCTTGCCGGTCCAGGAATAGTTGAACTGCTTGGCTCCATCGCCCGCCGGCTTCTTCGCAACCGCTGCCATGTTTTCTCTCCCTACTCGTTGGTGACGGCTTCGATTTCCTCGAGCGACGTGAGGCCCTTCTTCACTTTTATCAGTCCCGACTGGCGCAGGTCCTTGATGCCTTCCCGCGCCGCCTGGTCGGCGAGGTCGATCGCAGTCCCGTTCTTCATGATGATGCGCTCCATTTCCTCGGAAATGGGCATCACCTGGTAGATGCCCACGCGCCCCTTGTAGCCGGTATTTTTGCACACCTCGCAGCCCACGGGCCCAAACGGCTGCCATGTGCCATCCAGATCATCGTCCTTGAAGCCGGCGCGCTTGAGGGTTTGCTCGGGGATCTCCACCGGCTGCTTGCAGGCGCAGAGCTTGCGGGCGAGGCGCTGGGCGGTGACCATGATCACGCTGGACGCGATGTTGAACGGCGCGATGCCCATGTTCATGAGGCGCGTGAGCGTCTGCGGGGCGTCGTTGGTGTGCAGCGTCGAGAGCACCATGTGCCCGGTCTGCGCCGCCTTGATGGCGATCTCGCCGGTCTCCATGTCGCGAATCTCGCCCACCATGATGATGTCCGGATCCTGGCGCAGGAAGGCCTTCAGCGCCACCGGGAAGGTGAGTCCCTGGCGGTCGTTGATGTTCACCTGGTTCACCCCCGGAAGGTTGATCTCGCAGGGGTCTTCCGCGGTGGAAATGTTGATCCCGGGCTTGTTGAGGATGTTGAGGCAGGTATAAAGCGAGACCGTCTTGCCCGAGCCCGTGGGTCCCGTGACCAGCACCATGCCGTAGGGACGGCTGATGGCGTTCATCAGGTTCTCTTTCTGGTCGGGGTCGTAGCCCAGGGCATCGATCCCGAGCGTGGCGCTCGACGGATCGAGGATGCGCATGCAGATCTTCTCGCCGAAGAGCGTCGGCAGCGTGGACACGCGGAAATCGATGGCGCGCGTCTTCGACAGCACGATCCTCATGCGCCCGTCCTGCGGCACGCGCTTCTCCGAGATGTCGAGCTTCGAGACCACCTTGATGCGCGAGGCGATCTTCTCCTTGATCGCGAGCGGTGGCTGCGCAACGTCGTAGAGGATGCCGTCAGTGCGGTAGCGAATGCGGTAGAACTTCTCGAACGGCTCGAAATGGATGTCGGAGGAGCCGCCGCTGATGGCGTCGAGGAGGATCTTCTGCACGTACTTCACCACCGGCGCGTCGTCGATCTCCTCGGTGGACATCTCCGGCTTCGATTCGCCGTCGGTCACCTCGATGCCGGAGAAGTCCACGTCCTCGGTGGCGATCTCGAGGGCCTTGCTGGACGAGTCGGTGAGCCTCTTCACCACCACCGCGAGCTTGTCGTCCTCCACCACCACCGGCTCCATGTTGAGGCCGGTGGCGAACTTCACCTCCTGCAGCACCTGCTCGTTGGAGGGGTCGGACATCGCCACGAACACGCGGTTGCCGCGCTTGCCGAGCGCGATCACGCGGTGGGTGATGACGATCTTGTTGTCGATCAGGTTGATCGGCAGGTGGTCGTAATCGACCGCGTTCAGGTCGAGCAGGGGGTAGCCGAAAGTCTGCGCGGCGAACTGGGAGACTTCCTTGGCCGAGAGCTTGCGCGTCTTCACCAGCTGCTGGACGAAGGAAAGACCTTCCTTCGCCGCCTCCATCTGAATGGCGTTCGCATCGGCCTGGACGAGCCGGCCTTGCTGGACGAGCGCGCGCCCGAGGGCGCTGAAGGATGGGGGCTGGGCAGCCATGGGAATCGTTTTAAATCAATACGATAATGCGCCTTTTGGACTTTGTTTGTAAACAAAGGCTACATCAATCGGCTATAATTTTCGACCCCATGGCCCTCCACGTCCTCGGCATCAACCACCATAGCGCCCCGCTCGAGGTGCGCGAGAAGGTCGCGTTCCCGGCCGAAAGGCAGGCCGAGGCGCTCGCGAGCCTCGCCTCCCGGCCCGGCATCGAGGAGGCGGTGCTGGTGTCCACGTGCAACCGGACCGAGGTGTACGTACGCGCCGATACGGCCGCCGGCGCCCGGGATTGGCTCGCCGCGGAGGCCGCCAAGGCGGGCGTGGCGATCGAAGGCCACCTCTATTG
>JBKJTM010000473.1:0-3347 GCA_046590805.1 Usitatibacter sp. | reverse complement strand
GCGAGCCCGCGCGGCGTCACGTCGAGGACCGCGAGGTCGGTGAAAACCCGGCTTACGCAGGCGACGCCCGTGACCGGATAGGTGCAGCGCGGCACGATCTTGCTCTCGCCGCCCTTGGTGAGATGCTCCATCATCACGTAGACGTGCTTCGCGCCGATGGCGAGGTCCATCGCGCCACCGACCGCGGGAATGGCGTCGGCGGCGCCGGTGTGCCAATTGGCGAGGTCGCCCGTGACCGAAACCTGGAAGGCGCCGAGGACGCAGAAGTCGAGGTGGCCGCCGCGCATCATCGCGAACGAATCGGCGTGGTGGAAGAACGAGGCGCCCGGCAGGACCGTGACGGGCTGTTTCCCGGCATTGATCACGTCGGGATCCTCCTCTCCGGGCGCCGGCGCCGGCCCCATGCCGAGCAGGCCGTTCTCCGTGTGCAGCACGATCTCGCGGTCCGTGGGCAGGTGGTTGGCCACCAGCGTGGGCAAGCCGATGCCGAGGTTCACGTACGCGCCCTCGGGAATGTCCCGGGCCACGCGCGCCGCCATCTCTTCGCGCGAGTAGCGTTTCATGCTGCCCTCATCTCGACCACGCGCTGCACGAAGATTCCGGGGGTTACCACGGCTTCGGGATCGAGGCTGCCGAGCGCGACGATGCTCTGCACCTGCGCCACGGTGCAGCGCGCCGCGGCCGCCATGATCGGCCCGAAGTTGCGCGCGGTCTTGCGGTAGACGAGGTTGCCCCACCGGTCGGCCTGCTGCGCCTTGATGAGCGCGAAGTCCGCATGGATGGGGTATTCGAGAACATGGTTACGCCCGTGGATCGCGCGCGTCTCCTTGCCTTCGGCGAGGAGTGTGCCGTACCCGGTGGGCGTGAAGAAGGCGCCGATGCCCGCGCCTGCGGCGCGGATGCGCTCGGCGAGATTGCCCTGCGGCACGAGCTCGAGCTCGAGCGCCTTCTCGCGGTAGAGCTTGTCGAAATGCCACGAGTCGGTCTGCCGCGGAAAGGAGCAGATGATCTTGCGCACGCGGCGCTCCTTGATGAGGAGCGCCAAGCCCATGTCGGCCTGGCCCGCGTTGTTGTTCACGATGGTCAGCTCACGGGCGCCGCGGCGCAGCAACGCGTCGATCAGCTCCACAGGCATCCCGGCGTTGCCGAAGCCGCCGATCATGACAGTCATGCCGTCGGCCACGTCGGCCACGGCTGCGTCCACCGACGCGACCCGCTTGTCGATCATCCCCCTCGCGACTCCGTGATGTTCCTCGATGCGGAATGACGTTCCTTCCGCGAACTCCAATGGTATTCTCAAAACGCGGGCCCGCAGAGGGAGGAGCCACAGACATGAGTGATGAGAGCAAACCCCGCGTCGATCGGCGCACGTTCCTGAAGGCCGCGGCAGCTGGCGCTGCGCTCGTCGCGCCGGCGCAGGCCGGGGCCCAGTCTCCGGAAGCTGCGAAACAGGAGGCGCCTGTCGCCCCGAAGCCATCGAGGAAGGAAAAGCCGCACCCCGGCGACGTGGTGATCGAACGCCCCGGCTCCGACTTCATGATGGACGTCATCAAGACGCTCGACCTCGAGTACATGGCGACCAACCCGGGCTCGAGCTTCAGAAGCCTGCACGAGTCGCTGGTGAACTACGGCGGCAACAGGAAGCCCGAGCTCCTCACCTGCATGCACGAGGAGGCGGCGGTCGCGATCGCCCACGGCTACGCCAAGGCGGCGGGCAAGCCGATGGGCGCGCTGATCCACGGCAGCGTCGGCGTGCAGCACGCGGCGATGGCGATCTACAACGCCTGGGTGGACCGAGCGCCCGTCATGATCTTCACCGGCAACGGGCTCGATGCGGCGAAGCGCCGTCCCGGCACCGAGTGGAACCACTCCGTGCAGGACCCGGCGCTGATGGTCCGCGACTTCGTGAAATGGGACGACTACCCGATGTCGCTGCAGCACTTCGCCGAGTCGACGGTGCGCGCCTACAAGATCGCGATGACGCCGCCGATGGAGCCGGTGCTCATCAATTGCGACATCGACCTGCAGGAGGAGGCGATCCACGAGGAGAACCTCCGCATCCCGAAGCTCGCCCGTTCGCGGCCGTCGCAAGGAGAGCGTGGCGCGCTGGCGGAGGCCGCGAAGTGGCTCGCCGCGGCGCAGAATCCCGTCATCATTGCCGACCGCTGCGCGCGCAACCAGGAAGGCGTGAAGCTGATGGTGGAGCTGGCCGAGGCGCTGCAGGCGCCGGTGGTCGATCTCGGCGGGCGCCTCAACTTCCCGATGACGCATCCGCTCTGCCACAACGAGGCGCGCCGCGGCCTGGTCCGCGAGGCCGACGTCGTCCTGCTGCTGGAAGTAGGCGATCCCTGGGCGCAGTTCCACTCGATGTCCGATCCGCACAAGGAGATGCGCAATGTCGCGAAGAAGGATGTGCGCATCATCAACATCTCGATGCAGGACGTGTACATCCGCTCCAACTACCAGGACCACCAGCGCTACATGCCTGTGGACCTGGCGATCAACGGCGACGGCCAGGCGAGCCTGCCGGCCCTGATCGAGGAGATCAGGAAACTGGTGGGTGACGGTCGCAAGCGCGAGCTCGCCGCCCGGGGCGAAAAGCTGAAGGACGCGTACACGAAGGAAAAGCGACGCGCGCGCGATGAAGCATCTATCGGCTGGGACCTGAGCCCGATCACGACGGCGCGCCTCGCCGCGGAGACCTGGAACGCGATCAAGGCGGAGCCATGGTCGCTGGCGGTGAGCGATCGCATCCCGTGGGCACGGCGCCTGTGGCCCGCGACCGACTACCACCACATGCTCGGCGGATCGGGCGCGCAGGGCGTGGGTTACGCGGCGCCGGCCGCGCTCGGTGTGGCGCTCGCGAACAAGGCGAAGGGCCTCTTCACCGTCACCTTCCAGCCCGACGGCGACCTCATGTACTCGCCCGGCATCCTCTGGACCGCGGCGTACCACAAGATCCCGGTGCTCTTCGTGATGCACAACAACCGCGCCTATCACCAGGAGATCATGCACCTGCAGCGCATGGCGGCGATCCACAAGCGCCGGCCCGACACGGCGTGGGTCGGCAACATCATCGACAACCCGGCGATCGATTACGCCAAGCTCGCGCAGGCGCAGGGCGTGTGGGGCGAGGGACCGATCACCGATCCCTCGAAGCTCGGTGCCGCCTTGCAGCGCGCGGTGGCGGTAGTGAAGGGCGGGGCGCCCGCGCTGGTGGACGCGGTGTGCCAGGGACGCTAGATGACCGAGATCGCCCCCAGCGAAGTCGGGGTTCCTCTCGACCCGCCCGATGTTCCCGATGCTCGACCGGCATCTCGACGGGCCTCGCTTACCATCGGCCTCTT
>JBKJTM010000250.1:0-6872 GCA_046590805.1 Usitatibacter sp. | reverse complement strand
CGCGATCACAGTGCCGCTTGGCACTCCGCTCTCGGTCGCGGCAAAGGAGCTCATCCTGTCGACCCTCGAGCATTGCGGCGGCGAGCGCAAGCGCACCGCCGAGATGCTCGGGATCTGCACCAAGACGCTCTACAACCGCCTGCGCGAGTACGGCATCCGCGACGACCATCGCGTGACGCTGCCCGAATCGCGCCCGACGATGGGAGACGTTTCGCACGCTCCATGAGCGATCGCGCTGATCCGGCGTCCGCGCCCAGGCGCGGCCACCGGCGGCGCGGCGACGCGGCGGACGATTTCCGCCTTATGGCCGACAGCTCGCCGGTCATGATCAGGCCGAGCGGCACAACGCTGGCTCAGCCCTCGCTGGCCCCCGCCGCGCCTTCGGCTCGTAACGTCGCGAGCCCGGCGTTCGGCATCGTTGGGTCGGCCAGCTGCGCCACCGCCTCGTCGGGCTGCGCGAGCGCGGAGTCGGTCGACACGGCATAGTCGTGGCGGAACGGCGGCACGATGCCGTTGATCGCGTCGCCCTCGGCACGGATGCTGATCTTCGGCATCGTCCACTGCACCGTGCCGAAGATGGTGGCGAAGGCCACCTCGCTCGCATCGCGCCCGGTGCCGATGCGCAACAGCCCCATGCGCGGCGAGATGCCGGAAGGATCGAAGAGATACCAGCGGTCGCCGAGATAGGTTTCCACGCAGCAGTGGAAGTCCGTGGGTCCCATCGAAGGGTCGGCGCCGTAGTCGACGGCGGTCGCCAGGCGCGCCGGGATGTTGAGCGCGCGACAGATGCTGACCATGAGGTGCGCGAAGTCACGGCACACGCCGGTTGCGCACTCATAGGTCTCCAGGGCGGAGGTGCCGGGGTGGCTGGAGCCGATCTGGAACTTGGTGCGCGACTGGACCCACTGGCGGATCGCCTCCACGCGCGCGTAGCCGGGCGTCATCGAGCCGAACTCGCTACGCGCGACCTCCATCAGGCGATCGGATTGGCAGTAGCGGCTGGGATAGATGTACTGGAGCACCGAGGCCGGCAACTCGGCGATCGGCACCTCGCGCAGGTCCGCGGGAAGCGCGAAATGGTGCACAACGTCGACGATCGCGTCGTAGCTCAAGCGGAACGGACCAGGCTCCGCGTGAACGCGCAGGTGGCGGTTGGCCGGGCTGCCGTGGACGTCTTCCTCGACGTTCATTTGCGGCTCGATGACGAGGCGCTCCCAGGTGACGCGCTGGTAGGGCGTGGTGGTCGGCTGGATGATGAACACGAAGTCGCTCGGCGACAGGACGTTGTAGTCGAGCGTGATCGATAGGTCGAAGCGAATCATGTTTCCCCTGGATCCGATGGCGGGCCGCGGCGTCCCCTCCTCAAATAATAAATTACTCGGGAATTGAAGTCCGGCCGCGAGGTCTCTCGTTGGAGCGCTGTTTGGCGCGGTTGTTGCAAAATCGAGAGGCGATGACCACAGGAAAACCATCAGGTAGGCGGGTGCGCCACGCAGTCGTAGGACAAGGTTACTGCGCATCGCAGGGCCGAATGACCACCACAAGACCAAGGAGACCACCATGAAGCTGCTGCTCGCCCTCGCCGCCGGACTCGCCGGCTACTGCTACAAGGTCGGATGCGACGCCAGGTCGCGCAAGGGCACTTTCAAGGAAGATGTGAAGCGCTGGGAAGGCGAAGGCGGGAACGTCCCGTCGGTCGCCACGCCCTCGCCCGCCCCAACGCCGAAGAGCTCCTATCCGGCCTCGGAAGGTTCGAGACGGCACTGAAGCGCACCACATGGCAGGAGCGCGACCCGATCCGTGGAAGGCGATGCGCCGCACCTCCGCAGACGCTGACCCTGGCCATGAAACGCAAACTGGGACTTCTCTAAAAATGATCGAACGCCAAGCACACATCCCGACGCCCGAGCCACCGCAACCTCCTCAGCCCCCGACGCCGGGCAATCCGACCGATCCCCAGCCACGCCCGGAACCGTTGCCGCCGGTCGACATTCCGCCGCAGCCTTCGGAGCTGCCGCCTCCGCTGGGAGACCCGGTGCACCCCCGGCAGAATCCGCCGGTGAACGACCCGCCGCCGGACGAAAAGCCCAATTCGCCGCGCTATTGAAAAATCGACTCCGACACCATTTTTTCAGCCGGGGCGGGTCATCGCCTCGGGCCGCACCCACTCGTCGTATTGCGCTTCGCTGACATGGCCAAGGGCGATGGCGGCGGCGCGCAGGCCCGTGCCCTCGCGGTGCGCCTTCTTCGCGATCGCCGCTGCCTTGTCATAGCCGATGTGCGGGGCGAGCGCGGTGACCAGCATCAGCGAGCCGTGCAGCAGCGCGGCGATCCGCTCGCGGTCGGGCTGGATGCCGCGCGCGCAGTGCTCCTCGAAGCTCGCCATGCCGTCGGCCAGAAGGCGCACGCTCTGCAGGAAGGCGTTCGCGATCACCGGCTTGAAGACGTTGAGCTCGAGATGCCCCTGCGCCCCGCCGAAATTGATGGTGACGTCGTTGCCCATCACCTGGCAGGCCGCCATGGTGAGCGCTTCGCACTGCGTGGGATTCACCTTGCCCGGCATGATCGAGCTTCCCGGCTCGTTCTCGGGGATGGCGATCTCGCCGATGCCGCAGCGCGGCCCGCTCGCCAGCAGGCGCACGTCGTTGGCGATCTTCATCAGCGATGCCGCGAGCCCCTTCAGCGCCCCGTGGGCTTGGACCATGGCGTCGTGAGTCGCGAGCGCCTCGAACTTGTTCGGCGCGGTGACGAGATTGCAGCCGGTGAGGCGGGAAATCTCGGCCGCGGTCAGCTCGCCGAAGTCCGGATGCGTGTTGAGCCCGGTCCCGACGGCGGTGCCGCCGAGGGCCAGCTCCGACAGGTGCGCGAGCGACGCCTCGACGTGGCGGCGGGCGTGCGCGAGCTGCGCCGCGTAACCGGAGAATTCCTGGCCGAGGGTGAGCGGCGTCGCATCCTGCAGGTGGGTGCGGCCGATCTTCACGATCTCCTCGAACTCGCCCGCCTTGGCGGCGAGCGTCGCGTGCAGCGTCGCGAGCGCGGGCAGGAGATTGCGGCGGATCGCCACTACCGCGGCGACGTGCATCGCCGTCGGGAAGACGTCATTGGACGATTGTCCGCGGTTAACGTCGTCGTTGGGGTGCACCTTCCGCCCCTCCCCGCGCGGCCCGCCCATGATCTCGCTCGCCCGGTTGGCGAGCACCTCGTTCATGTTCATGTTGGACTGGGTGCCCGAGCCGGTCTGCCAGACCACCAGCGGGAACTCCTCGAGCCAGCGGCCGGCGAGCACTTCGTCGGCGGCCTGCGATATCGATCGGCCCTTGTCCGCTGTTAACGCATTCAATGACACGTTCACCGTCGCACAGCCGCGCTTGATCCACGCCAGCGCCTCGATCACCTCCCGCGGCATGCGCTCGCCCGAGATGCGGAAATGCTCCAGGGACCGTTGCGTCTGCGCGCCCCAGAGGCGCTCGGCAGGCACCTCGATGGGGCCGAAGGTGTCCATTTCGATGCGCACGTCGCTCATCACTGTCTCCCGGGGAAGGGTCCGATCGGTCATTTTCCCGGAAAGTTTGCCAACCCGTGCCGCTTGCCCGAAAATGCGGCGCCCTCCCATCCCAACGGTCCGCACGCCGGACACCCCGAAAGAGGTAATTCTCCGATGAAGAAGCAAGCGATCGTCGCCGCTATCCTGATGGCAGCCGCCGTGGCGGCCCATGCCCAGGTCAAGCCCGAGGACCAGATCAAGCAGCGCCGCTCCGGCTATGCGGTGATGGGCTACAACTTCGCGAGCCTGGCCGCGATGGCGCAGGAGAAGAAGCCGTACAACAAGGAGGAAGCCGGCCGCAATGCCGACCTCGTGGCCGCGCTCTGCGATTACATGAAGGGGTTCTTCGGCGAGGGCACCGACAAGGGCGGCGAGACCAAGGCGATGGCCGAGATCTGGCAGAAGCGCGCCGACTTCGACTCGAAAATGGACAAGATGGTCACCGAGGCGCGCAGGCTCCCCGCCGCGGCGCGCACCGACCTGCCGGCGCTCAAGAAGGCGGTCGCCGATGCCGGCGCGGCATGCAAGGCCTGCCACGACGACTACAAGGCCAAGTAGGGCCATGGAAGGCGCCGGCCCCGCCATCCACAGGGTCGCGGTCTGGGATGTCCCGGTCCGCCTTTTCCACTGGGCGCTGGCGGGGCTGGTGGTGTTCTCGTTCGTCACCGGCAAGGTGGCAGGCAGCTGGGTCGAGTGGCACATGAAGAGCGGCTACGCGATCCTCTCCCTGCTGCTGTTCCGATTGGCGTGGGGCGTGGGGGGCAGCCAGACCGCCCGCTTCACGGCGTTTGTGCGCGGCCCGCGCGCGGGGATCGACTACCTCCGGGCGACGCTCGCGCGGCGCCCCCCACAGGTGCTGGGCCATAACCCGCTGGGCGGATGGATGGTGCTGTTCATGCTCGCCATCCTGCTCGTCCAGGCGGTGAGCGGGCTCTTCGTGGACGACGAAATCTCGACCCAGGGTCCGCTCGCGGCCAAGGTGTCGAACGCCTTCGTCGCCCGCCTCACCACGCTGCACCGCTACACCGAGTGGGTGATCGCGGGCGCGGTCGCGCTGCACCTGCTGGTCATTGCAACCTACCAGTGGGGACTGCGCGTGAACCTTGTGGGCCCCATGGTGCACGGCCGTATGACGGTGCCGGCGCCGGTTCCGGCGCCGCGGTTCGGTTCCCCGCTCCTTGCGGCGGTGCTCTTCGCGCTCGCCTGTGGCGCGGTCTATTGGCTGGTCGCGATCTATCCGCGCGCACCCGCTTAGGAGCCAGCGGACGGAAGCGACGCGCTACACCCGCACCGCCATCGCACTGCACTGGGTGGTGGCACTGCTGGTGCTCGCCAATCTTGCCTTCGGCCTCTACCTCGTCGGGCTGCCGCTGTCGCCGCAGAAGCTGCGCTACTTCTCGTGGCACAAGTGGGTCGGCGTCACCGTGTTCGTCCTTGCCACGGCGCGCATCCTCTGGAGGCTGCGACATGCCCCGCCCCTGCTGTCGGATTCGATGCCTGCCTGGGAACGGCGCCTGGCGAACGCCTCCCATACGCTGCTCTACGTGCTCATCTTCGCCGCGCCCCTGAGCGGATGGCTCTTCAGCTCCGCCGCGGGATTTCAAACCGTGTATCTTGGCGTCCTGCCGATTCCCGACCTGCTCGCCAAGAACCGCGAACTGGCCGAGTTCCTCAAGATTGCCCACCACTGGATCAACTACACGATGGCCGCCGTCGTCGCGCTGCATGTCGCTGCAGCACTGAAGCACCGCTTCGTCGGCCGCGACGAGGTGTTCGCGCGCATGTTGCCGCGGGCGCGCCGTCCATGATGCGCGCAGCCGCCGTCGCGTTCGCGCTGGCGGGGTGCGTGCACACCCATGCCCAGGCGCCGCAGAAGATCGTGCCCGCGAAGAGCTCGATCCGCTTCGTGACCAAGCAGATGAACGTGCCGGTCGAGGGCCAGTTCAGGCGGTTCGAGGCAACGGTCGTCTTCGACGCCGCGAAGCCCGAGGCAACGCGGGCCGAATTCGAGGTGGACCTGGCATCGATCGACCTCAACAACACCGAGGGCGAGACCGAAGCGCGGCGCAAGGCCTGGCTCAACGTCGACGCCTTCCCGAAGGCGCGATTCGTGGCGTCCGCTGTGAGGCAGCTCGCGCCGGGCCGCTTCGAGGCGCGTGGATCGCTCACCATCAAGGGCGTGTCGCGCGATATCGTGGCGCCCTTCACGCTCGCCGAGGCCGCGGGACTGCGCACCGTCGAGGGCCAGTTCGCCCTCAAGCGCCTGCAGTTCAGGATCGGCGAGGGCGCCTGGTCCGATACCGATACCGTGGCGGACGAAATCCTCGTGCGCTTCCGCTTTGCCCTGCCTGCCAACCGTTGAACGGAGAGACCGCATGACCCCCCGAATGACTGCCGCCGCCCTGTCCACCCTGCTCGCCGCTTCGCCCGCGCTCGCCGCAGTCGAGACCTACACCATCGATTCGCGCCACACGTTTCCATCATTCGAGGTGAACCACTTCGGCCTCTCGCTGCAGCGCGGCCGCTTCAACAAGACGTCCGGAAAGGTGACCGTGGACCGGGAGGCGCGCCAGGGCTCGATCGACGTCACCATCGATGCGACCTCGGTCAGCACCGGCGTCGACAAGCTGGAAGAGCACATCCGCGGCGAGGATTTCCTCAACACCGGCAAGTACCCGACCATCACCTTCAAGTCGTCGAGCATGGCGTTCGAGGGCGACAAGGTGAAGTCGGCGTCTGGGGACCTCACCATGGTGGGCGTCACGCGGCCCGTCACTCTCACCGCCGAGCTGTTCAACTGTGCCCCGCACCCGATGAACAAGAAGCCGATGTGCGGCGGAGAATTCGTGGCGAAGATCAAACGCAGCGAATGGGGAATCAAGTACGCCATCCCGGCGCTCGCCGACGAGATGACGTTGCGCATCAACGTGGAAGCCGTGCGCGACTGACGCCGCACGCGCGTGCTCGGGGACCACTTCAGGCATTTCACGACGGCGGACCCGGGCCGCCTCCATTTCGCCGCACACAGCCACCATCCCTGGCCCGACGCGACACAGGCGGCGCACGAACGCTACTGGCGCGATTCGGCAACGCTCGCCGACCGCAAGTGGGAGCGCGTCCTCGGCGAAGTGGTGCCAATGGCGCAGGATCACGTCGCGCGCCTGCTGCACCTCCCGGATGCGCGCCAGGTGGCCTTCGCGCCGAATACGCACGAGTTCGTCTCGCGCCTCTACTCGTGCCTCGAGGGGCCGGGCCCGTTCCGCGTGCTGTCCACGTCCCATGAGTTCCACAGCTTCCGCCGCCAGACGCGGCGCCTGCAGGAAGCGGG
>JBKJTM010000139.1:0-7270 GCA_046590805.1 Usitatibacter sp. | reverse complement strand
CAGATGGGCCGCGACGAGGCGGCGCGCGCGGTGATGGCGGAGATGAATAGGGTGGAGAAGCCGGCCGACAACTTCGCGGCAGCCTTCGGGCTGGCCGCGATACCCGCGCGCATCGCGCTGGAGCGGGGGGCGTGGTCCGAGGCCGCGAAGCTCGACCTCTACCCGGCCCGCGAAGCGTATCCGTGGGACAAGCATCCGCATGCCGAAGCGATCAACGCCTTCGCGCGCGGTGTCGGCGCGGTGCGCTCGAAGGATGTCGCCGCGGCGCGCGCCGAGCACCAGCGCTTGATCGCGCTCCGCGACAAGTGCAAGGACCTCAAGCTCGGCTACTGGGTGGACCAGCTGGACATCCAGGCCGAGGCCGTCTCCGGCCTGGTGGCACTCGCCGAAGGACAGCAGCAGCAGGGGATGGACCTGTTGCGCAAGGCCGCGGCGCGTGAGGACGCGACCGAGAAGCACCCGGTCACGCCCGGCCCCCTGATCCCGGCGCGCGAGCTCCTTGCCCAGGCGCTGCTCGAGCAGGGCGATGCCGCCGGGGCGATGAAGGAGTTCGAGGCGGTGCTGGTGCGCGAGCCCAATCGCTACCGGCCGATGCTGGGTGCCGCGATGGCCGCGGACAAGGCCGGCGACAAGGAGCGGGCGAAGCAGCACTACACCAGCCTGCTGCAGGTCGCCGACGGCGCCGATCCAGCGCGCGGCGAGCTGGTGGCCGCAAGGAAGTTCATCGGCCGATGAAGTGGCTGGCCCGCGCCTGGCTGGTGGCGAGCCTCGTGCTCGCGGCGTTGCCGGGCACCGCGGAGGAAAGCGATCCGCTGCCGGTGCCTGAGGGCGCCCGCGGCAAGGCGGTCGCGCTCTACAACGAGGGAGTGAAGGTGATGCTCGACAAGCGCTACGCCGAGGCGCAGCGCTTGTTCGAGCAGGCCCTCGACCTGGAGGAGGGCATCGCCGAGGCGCACAACAACCTTGCCTTCAGCCTGCGGATGCAGAGCCGCGACAACTTCGCCAGGTCGCTCAAGCACTACCAGCGCGCGCTCGAGATCAACCCGAAGCTTGCCCAGGCCTACATGTACCGCGGCGTTCTCTACGGCCAGATGGGGGACATGAAGCGGGCACGGGAGGACCTCGAGCGCCTGCAGGTCCTGGACAAGAGCCTCGCCGCTAAGCTCGAAGGCGCGATCGCACAGGCGAGCCGCGACGAGCGCGACGGGCTCGCGCCGCAGGTGGACGTGTACTAATCGCTTTCAACGGATGAGCCAAGACCTGGCTCGGAAGATCCAGCACATTCGGGTGATCGGCATCTGAAAGGTGGCGGCGCCGCAGCCGGGCTGAAGCGCCGCCGAAGGGTCCTACACGCGACTGTAGTCGGTCACCGCGGCAATGAATATGACGCTGGCGTGCTTGGTAATCAGCGCGCCCTCCGCGGTATGCGCGAGCCAAAGGTCGGCCTCGTAGGGACTCGCGAACGATCTGCTGGCCACGTGACCCCACTTCCACTCCTCGGGTACGTCTCCGGTCGCCGGGTCCAGACCTTTGCGCCACACGGTGTTGCCGGCGCCGCGGCAAGGACCCGGATCGCAATACCAGCGGTGCTTCATGGTGGGGAGCCCGGCGCGTTCTCCCGGTGCCAGGGTGGCGATTTCCTCGGGCAGCTTGGCAGAGAGCGGTAACAGGGCGACCACCACGAAGGAATTTGGAACCTTCACGGCCTCGAGCTGGCGCTCGAGCTCCCAAACCTTGAGCCAAAGCTCCTCGGTGTCGCTCACCGGTCCCCTTTCCTTCCTCTTCACCAGGGCCTCGTACTTCGCCACGCCTTCGGCTTGCGCGCGCTGCGATACTTCCTTCTCGTCTTTGGTCATTGCTCCATCTCCGTGGTGTGGGCAGTCGTTGCTTCGGTCATTTCGGCGGCCGGTGGGACAGCGGCGGCACGCCCATCAATCGATACGATTCGTAGATTGCCTCGGGAACGTCACTCTCCGCATCCACGAATTGCCGGATGTCTGCGGGTGTTGGCGATTTTTTCAGGCCGCGCGGCAGGATACGAGGATCCCGGCTGCAGTTCCCGGGGCAGCTGCGCGCGTCGTGGTGGGCGTGCAACAGGAAACCATAGAGGATCGCGCGGCGCATGATCTCCCATGCCGCACGATCTCCCGGTGGTATGCGGCGATCGGGATGCTGAACCAGCGAATCGGCGAATGCCGACCACATCAGCCAGCCGCCAAGTGCCCTCATGCGGCGAATGTCCGAGGTATTGTCGGGCGCGCGCAGGCCCAGGCCAAAGATCCGGAGGGCCTCCATGACGGCGGCTTGGTCGATTCGTGCAGGCGCCGGGCCCGGGAAATAGCAGCGCATCAGCTCCAGCTGGTACGAAGACAGCACCGCGAGGTTGGCGGTGACTTTCTCCTGCGCGGCGAGACCAAGCCAGGTGGAACGCGCCTTTTCGCGCGCGGGCGTCACGGGTTCGGTTGCAGCGACCGCGGCCCATGGGGATACCAGCGCATTCCACGGGCCGTCGCGCTCCTGCGCCACCAGCGGCGACGCCTTGGTCCAGAAGAGATCGTCGAACCAGAGCCAGAAGTCGCCGGGGCGGTCCAGGGGAGGATTGACCCTGATCTGCTCGCAGCGATCGCGAATCGGCGCGGGGCTAGCAAGTATGATGACCGCGTCCGGCCAGGAGGCCGCGGCGCGCGCAGGGGGATTGCTGTTGTCGGGAGACAAGGAAGAACAGGCGGCGGTGACCAGGAGGCATTTGCCGAGAATCGCATGGAGCGCGTGCGTTGCGGGGCTCATTGCGTTTTTCACTTTGTCGTTCCTCTCTGCGGGAGCTCACGCCGAAGCAGCTTCGTTCACTCGCGTGGTCATCGTCAGCTGGTTTCCCAAGTTCCGCTATTCACGGCAGGTGAAAGCGATCGAAGACTACCTCGTCGGCCAGGGGTTCCGCTATGGCGCCGATTTCGAGATCGAGTATCACCAAGTGCGGACACAGGAGGCGTTGGACCGCGTAATCGCCGCGCAGGCCGGACAGCCTTTCGTGGTGTTGTCGAATACAACGTCGCCCGCGGAGTTCGTCATCCGCAATGGAACCCGAGCGCCGCACGTCTTCGTGACCTATTCCGACCCTATTGCGCAGGGCTGGATCGACAGTTATGGGCATCCCGGGCGCACCGCGACCGGCGTGGTCGAGTACGCGCCGGCCCACTGGAAGCGATTGCAGTTGCTGGCCCGCCTGATGCCGAAGGCGGATCGCTTCGCCGTCCTGCTCGGCGGCGACACGGTCCATCCTGACCTGGATGACGCGATCAAGGGGTTCCTCCGGGAGCGGCCGGGCCGCTCGGTCAAGGTCATCAAGGTCGCCGTGGGCGACGAGGCAACGGCGATCGCGGCGCGGTTGCTGGCGGCAGGAGCCGAGGCGGCGTATGTGCCCCTTCCCGTGGACGCCAACATCGATGACGTAGCCATTCCGCTCTATGCCGCCGTGAGCCGCCTGGGCCTGCCGGCGGTGAGCGAGCGAAGGTTCGACGTGACACGCGGGGCCGTGCTGGCGCTCGAGGTCGATCGCCGCGACATGAACGCTCGCGTCTCCCACATGATCGGGCTCATCCTGCGCGGGACACCGCCGGGATCGATCCCGGTGCACTCGCCGCGCCGCTTCTTCCTCAGCGTGAACCTCGACGCCGCCAAGCGACTCGGTCTCGCCGTGCCGCCGAGCCTCCTGCGCCAGGCCGACTTCACGGTCGTCGATGGCAAGTAACGCGCCGCAGCGCGGCCTGCCGCGCCTCTTCGTCAAGTACTGGTGGCAGCTCATCCTGGCGCTGGGCGTCCCCTTGGTAGCGGCGGTCGGGCTGGAGGCGTGGTCAGCCTATCGCGCGCAGCTGGAGCAGGTGAAGCGCACCCAGGCAGTGCAGGCGCTCGCGCTCGCGAGCGCGGTCGAATCGAGCCTTCAGCGCGAAACGCAATACGCGGCGCGACTCTATCGCACCCCGTGGCCCGATCGCCGCCTCGAGCGGCTCGCCGACGACCTCGAGCTCGCGATCAGCCTCTTCCCCGCCATCCTCCAGGCGCAGGTCGTCAAGGACGGTGCCGAGCGGCTCTTCGTCGCCCAGGCGGAGCCGCGGCGGGTTGCCGAGGCTGCTGATGCGGATGCCCCACTCGCTGGCACGACTCCGGCCAACACGTTCACTCCGGTGCGCCTTGGGCTGCGCACGATCCCCGCATTGCTGGTGGGCATCGCGCACGACCGGCGCGCAGGCGAGAGGTTGGAGGTGGCCCTGGACCTGCGATCGATTTCCGACGTCCTCGGCCAGGCGGCGCGACTCGACGGCTCGACCATCTACGCGGTGAGCGGCGACGGCAGCCTGGTGGCTCACTCGGATCCGGCCTTCGCACTGAGAGAGAAGAGCCTATCGGCGGTCGAGGCGGTCGTCGAGGCGCGCCGCCGCTCGGGTGAAGCGCTCGGCGGGCTCTCGCTCGAGGCGCGGGGCGCTGAGGGCGAGGCGGTGCTCACGACGGTCCAGGCCATTGCCGACACCGGATGGCTGCTGGTGATCGAACGTCCGCTCGAAGCGGCGGTCGCTCCAGTCCGGCGTGAGGTATGGCGCGCCCTGGGGATGCTGGCAGTGGCCCTCGCCATCGCGTCGTTGGTGGCGATGCTGCTTGCCCGGCGCCTCACCCGTCCCGTGCTCACCCTCGGCCGCGACGTGGAACGCATCGGCCGCGGCGAGCTCACGCATCGAACCGCCATCAGGACCGGCGACGAGATCGAAAGCCTTGGCGGCCAGGTGAACGAGATGGCAGCGCGGCTCGAGGAGTACACCCACGGCCTCGAGCAGAAAGTGGCGGAGCAGACGACCGAATTGCGCAAGGCGCTCGCCCTGGCCAACGACGCGATGCGGGCGAGGGCGGTCTTCCTTGCCGCCGCTAGCCACGACCTGCGCCAGCCGCTGTACGCGATCTCGATCCTTTCCGACGCGCTGGCCGGTGCCACCCTGCCTGCCGAGTCGCGCGCCGTGCTGGACAAGCAGCGCCAGGCGATCGCGGTATTGCGCACCCTCTTCGACAACCTCCTCGACCTGTCGCGCCTCGATGCGGGCGAGGTGCGCCCGATGTTGCGGAGCGTTTCGTTGCGCGAGGTGCTCGCGCCGCTCGCCGACGAGTACCAGGCGCTGGCGGTGGCGAGGGGTCTCGCATGGCGTGACGACATCAAGGACGCCTGGGTGGAGACCGATCCCGAGCTTCTCCACCGCGTCGCCGCGAACCTCCTGTCCAACGCGGTGCGCTATACCGAGCGCGGCCATGTAGAGCTCGCCGCCTGGATCGAGGAAGGTCGCGCCATGATTCGCGTCGCCGACACCGGAATCGGCATCGCTCCGGAGGACCAGGCGCGCGTCTTCGAGGAATTCGTGCAGCTGCGCAACGAAGCGCGCGACCGGGAGCGCGGGGTGGGCCTGGGGTTGTCGATCGTCCGCAAGATCGCCCGGCTGCTCGACATGCGCATCGACTTGGCCTCAGTGCCTGGCGAAGGCACGCGGGTCACGTTCAGCATTCCGGTCTCGGCAACGACGCCCGTCGAGCGTGAGCCGGTCGCGGTGGCCGAAGGCGAGGGCGGCGAGATCGCGGGCAAGCGCGTATGGATCGTCGAGGACGATGCGATGGTGCGCGATGCGCTCGGGGTCCAGTTCGATGCCTGGGGTGTAGACCACGATTTCGCCCTGTCGCGCGGCGAGCTGGCCGCGCTGCGCGCGGCCGATGGCGGCTGGCCCGATGCCGTGATGCTCGACGACATGCTGGGCAGCGACGACGGCGGCCTCGAGCTGGCGCGCTGGCTGGCGGGGGAGATGGAGGCCTCGCGCCTCGCGATCGTGACCGGAAACGTGCAGCCCGCGCGCCTCGCCGAGCTGGAAGCCAGCGGAATTCGCATCCTCAGGAAGCCGCTGTCGTCGGCCGAGATCGCGGCGTGGCTGCGTTCCGCGACAGCAGAAGGCGATGCGCCTAGACCAGCCCCATCTGCCGCGCGCGCAGGATAGCCTCGACGCGGGTGCGCACGCCGAGCACGCGGAAGATCGAATTCATGTGCGCCTTCACCGTGCCTTCGGCCATGTCCAGGCGCCCGCCGATCACCTTGTTCGGCATGCCCTGCAGCAATAGCTGGAAGACCTGCGTCTGCCGCCCCGAGAGGCGCACTGGAGAGGGTGCGGGCGCTGCGGCATTGGCCACAGGCGCTGGGGAAAACCCCAGCCCGCGCATCGCCTCCGGCGGGATGTAGCTGCCGCCCGAGAGCACAATGCGGATGGCGCTGTGCACCGTCTGCATCGGCGAGCTCTTGGTGGCGTAGCCGCGCGCGCCGCACTCGAAGGCCATGGTGATGCTCTCCAGCGAGTCGTCGCCGGTGAAGACCATCACCGGCACGTCGGGAAAGCGTTCGCGGAAGCCGAGCAGCGTATCGCGCGCCTGGGCCTCGCCCAGATGCAGGTCGAGGATCGCCAGTGCGCACTCCTCGTCGTCTTCCAGCGCGCGGCAAGCCTGTGCGAGCGAGTTGGCCGATTCGACGCGCTCGAAGACCTGCATGCCGAGGATCGCGGTCACCATCGCATCGACCACGATCGGATGATCGTCGACCACCATCGCACGCGAAGCGCGCTGGGTGGTGGGGCGGAGGGGTTGCTGGAGGTAGGCAGCCATCGCCGCCAACATACGCGACCGCTCCGGTCCCCACAAGGCGTGCCGGGAGGCATTCGGCCTAAGCGTTGGTTTAGGCGCATTTGGGGATGTCGGCCCGCGGGCCAGACGAATAACGTGAGCCCCAATGCGAATCGATTTGGGGGCGTGGATGGAGGAGCTCGAGAAGCAGTGGCCGGCGTTGACCATGCTGTCGTCCAGGGACAGCGAGATCCTCCTCGGCCCGGGCGTAGCACCCGGGCCTTTGGGGGCCCCCTCGGGGGCCCCTTTTTTCCTGGGCACCGGTCGCCGCCACTGCCTACAACCGCATTCGCGCCTCGGCCCAACGAAAGATGACGCCTGTGCCGCATCTGGCAAGACTCTTCATGGCACCAGACAGGCGATGTTCATGGTTGATGGCGAGAGAAAGATCAGGCTCAGGAACGCGAGCGGCGCTGAGTTACTGGCGCGCCGCGACCTGCTCATGGATCACCACGGCATGCTCGCGTGCCGCGATGGCGACAGTGAGCGGCACTTCGCGTCAGCCCTGCGCCACCTGATCACCGGCAGCGCGACCGCTTCGCCGGCGCACGAGCGGCGCTCGGTGTGGCTTCGCGGT
>JBKJTM010000042.1:0-3451 GCA_046590805.1 Usitatibacter sp. | reverse complement strand
TGCCTGCGGCGATCGCGGAGCGCCTGAAGCAGGGCGAGGTGAACATCGGCCAGGGCCACGCCGACGTGACGGTGATGTTCGCCGACATCGTCGGTTTCACGCGCATGACCGAGGAGCTCTCCCCGGTGCAGACGGTGCAGATCCTGAACGACGTGTTCTCGGGGTTCGACGAGCTCGCCGACAAGTACGGGGTGGAGAAGATCAAGACCATCGGCGATGCCTACATGGCGGCCGCGGGGCTGGAGGCCGGGGCCCAGATCCATTTCGCCGACGCCGTCGCGATGATGGCCCTCGAGATGCAGCAGCAGGCCGAGGAGTATCGCCAACGCACCGGCGAGCGCGTGCAGCTGCGGATCGGCATCGGCACGGGGCCGGTGATCGCCGGCGTGATCGGCAAGAAGAAGTTCATCTACGACATGTGGGGCGACACCGTGAACGTCGCCTTCCGCATGGCGGGCGACGCTACCGCGGGCGCCATCCACGTCGACCTCATCACCTACCGGCGCCTGCACAACCGCTTCGTCTTCGGCGAGGCGCACGAGGTCGAGATCAAGGGCAAGGGGCGCATGCAGGTCTACTGCCTTCAGGGTCGCATCGAGGCCCCGGCGGTCCCCGTCGCTTCCGCCGCGGCCGCGAGCTAGCCCAGTACCGCCTTCCAGAGCCGTTTCACCGCCGTTCGCTCGTCCTCGAGCTCGCCCGGCGCCACCGTGACCTTGTCCTCGTCGTCCAGCGCCGCCTGGTGCGCGCGCCGCCGCATCGCAAGGTAGGCCCCGGCGGCCGCGGCGGCGAGGTCGCGGTCGAGCAGGCCCAGCTCGCCCGCACGGTGGAGCAGCGTATGGTTGCCCTTGTTCTCGCGCAGCCCCGGATGCGCGGGACCCTCCGCGAGGACCAGCGCCTGGACGCAGAACTCGAGGTCGATGATGCCGCCCTCGATGTTCTTCAGCTCCTGGGACGAGGCCCGGTGCTCGGCGCGCATCTTCGACCGCATCGCCGCGATGTCGGCGAGGAGCTTCTCGCGGTCGCGGGGTTGCGCGAGGATCTCGTCCCGCAGCGCCTCGAAGCGCGCGCCCAGCGCGCGGTCCCCGGCGCAGGCGCGGGCGCGCGTGAGCGCCTGGTGTTCCCAGGTCCACGCCCGCTTCTGCTGGTACTCGCGGAAGGCGGCGATCGATCCGACCATCAGGCCCGAGGCCCCGTCGGGACGCAGGCGCATGTCGATGTCGTAGAGCACGCCGGCGGCGGTGTGGCTCGTCATCCAGGTGTTGACGCGCTGCGCCACGCGCGCCAGCTGCTCGGCGCCGGCGCCCGCTTCGTCGTAGAGGAAGATCACGTCGAGGTCGGAGGCGTAGCCCAGCTCCTTGCCGCCGAGTTTGCCGTAGCCGACGACGCAGAAGCCGTTGGGGACCGTCCCGGAGTTTTCGCGCGACGACAGGCGCGAAAAACCGGGACTGTCCCCGGTTTCCAATCCCAGGCTCCTCGCCGCCTCGACCACGGTCACGTCGAGGATCGTGTCGGCGAGCATGGCGAGCTCGTCGGAGAGCGCCATCACCGGCAGCTCGCCTTCGATGTCGGCGATGGTGAAGCGCAGCATGTGGCGCTGCTTGAAATGGCGCAGGTGGTCGAGCAGGCGCTCCACGTCGCCGGATAGCGCGGCGCATTCCGCAGCGAGGCTGGCGCGCTCGGCCCGCCAGTCGGTGGCGGCGAAGCTCGCCGCGGTGCGCGTGAGCTCGTCGAGGAGGATCGGGTGGCGCGCCAGGAGCCGCGCGGCCCAGCGGCTGCGGACCATGAGGTGCGCCGCGCGGCGCAGCACCTGGGGGTGCTCCAGCAGCAGCGAGAAGTAGGTCTCGCGGCGCTCGATCGCCTCCATCAGCCCGATGAGGCGCAGTGCGGCGGCGTCGGCGACCGATTCCTGCGCCGCCGCCGCGACGATCTCGGGCAGCAGCCGCTCGACCTTGGAGCGGCCGCCGGCGGAGAGCGAGCCGAAGCGCCGCGAGCGCGTGTAGTCGATGAGCGCCTGCGCGACTTTCTCGGGTGGCGCGATCCCCGCCTCCCGCAGCTGCTCAGCCAACTCCACCGGGTCGGGCGCCGCCTGCGGGTCGTAGAGCCAAGCGGTGAGGCTTGCGCCGGTCGGAACGCGCGCGGTCTCGCCTTCGAAGAGGGCGGCGAACGCTTCCTGCACGTTGGCGCGGTGGCGGCCGAGGTCGCGCGCGAGCGCCTCCCAGTCCGCGTAGCCCATCGCCGCGGCGATGATCGCGCGGTGGGCGGGGTCGCGCGGCAACGCCTGGGTCTGCTGGTCGTCGTAGTACTGCAGTCGGTGCTCGAGCCGGCGAAGGAATTCGTAGGCCTGGCCGAGGTTGCGCACGCGTCCGGCCCCCATGAGATCGCGCTCGCCGAGCACCGCGAGCGCGCGGCGCGTGGACGTGGTGCGCAGCGCCGGCTCCCGCCCGCCGCGGACCATCTGGAAGAGCTGCACCGCGAACTCGATCTCGCGAATGCCGCCGGCCCCCACCTTGATGTCGTCGGCCTTGCGCCGCTGCACCGCGGCCTCGAAGATGCGGCCGTGCATCTCGCGCAGCGACTCGAGCAGGCTGTAGTCGAGGTAGCGGCGGTAGACGAAGGGCAGGACGCGCTCGCCCAATCCGCCCTCGGGGCCGGCCACCACCCGCGCCTTGAGCCAGGCGTAGCGCTCCCACGGGCGCGCGTGGCCGAAGAAGTATTCCTCCAGCGCTCCGAGCGAGGTGACCAGCGGCCCGCTGTCGCCGAAGGGGCGAAGGCGCATGTCGACGCGGAAGGCCTGCCCCTCGCCGGTGACCTCCGACAGGAGCGCGATCACCCGGCGCCCGACGGCGGCGAAGAACTCGGCGTGCGAGACGGCGCGCGGGCCGGCGGTGTCGCCGTCGCCGGCGTGCAGGAAGATGAGGTCCACGTCGGAGGAGACGTTGAGCTCGCAGCCGCCCAGCTTTCCCAGGGCCGCCACGATGAGCGCATCGCCCCCGGGGGCGCCGTGCGCATCGGCCTCGCGCGCGCTGGCCTCGACCACGGCGGCGGCGATGCTCTCCTCGGCGAGCGCGCTCATCGTCGCGAACACTTCCTCGAGGGTGGCGAGGTCGTTGAGGTCGCGGTGGGCCAGCGTGACCATGACACGCTCGCGCAGCCGTCTCAGGCGCGGCGCGAGGTCCTCGCCGGCGCCCAGCTCGGAGCGCATTTCCTCGCGCGTGAAGGCTGCGGCGCCTCGGCGCTCGATCTCGCGGACCACCTCGGGCCGCGCCGCGGCGACGCGCCGCACGTACTGGGAGAGCCCCTGCGTGCGCTCGAACGCCGCGCCGAATGACAGGGGGGGAGCGTGCATCATTGAAGATACAATATCGCACTCATTCCGGGGACACGGGCAATCAAGCTGCCGCGACTCATTTACCGCTTCGCGGTCGGCATCGCGGGCCTCGCCTTCATCGTC
>JBKJTM010000022.1:0-2536 GCA_046590805.1 Usitatibacter sp. | reverse complement strand
TTCCGCGCCAAGTAAGGAGAAAGACCATGCGAGTGCAGGCGTCCGTGAAGAAAATCTGCCGCAAATGCAAGATCGTGCGGCGCAAGCGTGTCGTGCGCGTGATCTGCACGGACCCGCGCCACAAGCAGCGCCAGGGCTGAGCAGAGTCCCGCGCCCGAGATCAATCGAGGAATAGAACATGGCCCGTATTGCCGGCATCAACATCCCGAACCACCAGCACACCGCCATCGCGTTGACCGCGATCTATGGCATCGGACGTTCGCGCGCGCGCCTCATCTGCGACGCGATCGGCGTCAAGCACTCCGCCAAGATCAAGGACCTGTCCGACGCCGAGATGGACAAGATCCGCGACCAGATCCAGAAGTTCACCGTGGAAGGCGACCTGCGCCGCGAGACCTCGATGAACATCAAGCGGCTCATGGACCTGGGATGCTACCGCGGCGTGCGCCACAAGAAGGGCCTGCCCGTGCGCGGCCAGCGCACGCGTACCAACGCGCGCACCCGCAAGGGCCCGCGCAAGGCCGTCCGCCTGTCCAAGGCAGCAGCCTAACCCGAGAAGCTAAGGAAAAAGTCACATGGCCAAGGCACCCGCAGCAGCCCGCGTCCGCAAGAAGGCGAAGAAGATCGTCTCCGAGGGGATCGCGCACGTGCACGCGTCGTTCAACAACACCATCATCACCATCACCGACCGCCAGGGCAACGCGCTTTCGTGGGCGACCTCGGGCGGCGCCGGCTTCAAGGGCTCGCGCAAGTCGACCCCATTCGCCGCGCAGGTGGCGGCGGAGTCCGCCGGACGCGCCGCGCAGGAGCATGGCGTCAAGAACCTGGAAGTGCGCATCAAGGGCCCCGGCCCGGGCCGCGAATCAGCGGTGCGCGCGCTGAACGCGCTGGGACTCAAGATCGTCTCGATCGCCGACGTGACGCCGGTTCCGCACAACGGCTGCAGACCTCCAAAGCGCCGCCGGATGTAACGGGCAGCACTCTCAATTTTCAGCAGCGCCGTATCAGTAATTTAGGAGAACACCGTGGCTCGTTATACCGGACCCAAGTGCAAGCTGTCGCGTCGCGAAGGCACCGACCTCTTCCTGAAGAGCGCGCGCCGCTCCCTCGACACCAAGTGCAAGCTCGACTCGCGCCCCGGCCAGCACGGCGCCAAGTCGACGCGCATCTCGGAATACGGCACGCAGTTGCGCGAGAAGCAGAAGATCCGCCGCATGTACGGCGTGCTCGAGCGCCAGTTCCGCACCTACTTCGACAAGGCGATCCAGAAGCGCGGCGCCACGGGCGAGAACCTGCTGCAGATGCTCGAGAGCCGCCTCGACAACGTGGTCTACCGCATGGGGTTCGCCTCCACGCGCGCGGAAGCCCGCCAGCTCGTCTCGCACAAGGCGATCCAGGTGAACGGCAAGCCGGTGAACATCCCGTCCTACCTGGTGAAGGCGACCGATACCGTCGCGGTGCGCGAGAAGTCGCGCGCGCAGCTGCGCATCAAGTCGTCGCTGGACCTGGCCGAGCAGAACGGCTTCCCCAGCTGGGTCGAGGTCGACCCCAAGAACTTCAAGGGCGTCTTCAAGACCCTTCCCGACCGCGCCGAGTTCGCCTCCGACGTGAACGAGCAGCTGGTGGTCGAGCTTTACTCGAAGTAATCGCCTGGAAGCTGCAGTCAGGTTTCCCCGAAACGCATCTGGCAGAGGTACCCCCGAATGCAAAGCAACGCCACGACTTTCCTGAAGCCCAGAATCATCGATGTCCAGAACCTGTCGCCGACGCACGCGAAAGTGGTCATGGAGCCCTTCGAGCGCGGCTACGGCCACACGCTCGGAAACGCGCTGCGCCGCATCCTGTTGTCCTCGATGCCCGGCTATGCCGCGACCGAAGTGAAGATCGCCGGAGTGCTGCACGAGTACTCCACCATTGAAGGTGTGCAGGAGGACGTGGTCGACGTCATCCTCAACCTCAAGGGCGTGGTGATGAAGCTGCACAACCGCTCGGAGGCGACGCTCAAGCTGAAGAAGGCCGCGCCCGGCGCCGTGACCGCCGCCGACATCGAGCTGACGCACGACGTCGAGATCATCAATCCCGACCATGTGATCGCGCACCTCACGCAGGGCGGCAAGATCGACATGACGATCAAGATCGAGAAGGGCCGCGGCTACGTGCCGGCCACCTCGCGCCGCCAGGACGACTCGCGCTCGATCGGCTCGATCCTGCTCGACGCCTCGTTCTCTCCGGTGCGCCGCGTGAGCTACCAGGTGGAGAGCGCGCGCGTCGAGCAGCGCACTGACCTCGACCGCCTGGTAATCGACATCGAGACCAACGGGGTGATCGAGCCGGAAGAGGCGGTGCGCTACTCGGCCTCCGTGCTGGTCGACCAGCTGTCGGTGTTCGCCTCGCTGCAGTCCACCTCCGAAGAGCGCCAGGAAACTGCGCAGCCGCAGGTCGATCCGATCCTGCTGCAGCCCGTCGACGACCTGGAGCTCACGGTGCGCTCGGCCAACTGCCTCAAGGCCGAGAACATCTACTACATCGGCGACCT
>JBKJTM010000371.1:0-5626 GCA_046590805.1 Usitatibacter sp. | reverse complement strand
TGCTTCTATGCCTGCCCGTTCGGTGCGCCGCAGTTCCCGCAGGCGGGCGCCTTCGGCCTGCGCGGCAAGATGGACAAATGCACCTACTGCGCCGGCGGGCCCGAGGTCGATCACTCGGTCGCGGAATTCCGCAAGTACGGCCGCAACCGCATCGCCGAGGGCAAGCTCCCGGCCTGCGCCGAGATGTGCTCCACCAAGGCGCTCCTCGCGGGCGACGCGGCGGTGATCACCACGATCTACAAGACGCGCGTCATGGCACGCGGCAAGGGCGATGAGATCTGGGGATGGGCGATGGCTTACGGCGGCAGCGGCAAGCTGGGCGAGCAGCCCGGGGGCAAAGCGTGAGGTCCGGGCGCGTTCCTGACCGGCGCTTCGCGGCCACGGTCATCGCGGCGGCGGGCCTCGCGCTGGCCGCTTGCAGCGAGATCCCCCAGGACGCCGCCAAGCCGTACGCGGGCAAGGAGGACACCAAGGCGTACGCCGGCGACATGTTCAAGGGCGACAAGGCGAAGTACGAGAAGCAACTCGCCGAGCGGGCCAACTACCAGAACGAATACCTTCGCACCGGCGACGCCGCCAAGCCCAAATAATTAAAAGCTACAAGGAGGAGTTCCCATGCTGAAGACGAAAGCGCGCTTCCTGGGCGCACTGATCCTGGGCTCGGCGCTCGTGCTGCCGATCGCGGCCAGCGCGCAGGCGCCCGCGTCGCCCACGCCACCGACTACCGCGCCCACCCAGGACGCGGGCAAGGTGCCCGTGGCGCCGACCGTCACTCCCGATGCGGCCAAGGCCGCGTCGCCGCCCACGCCGAGCAAGGGCTCCACCGCGGTGCCCGGCTGGAACAACCCGCCCGCCTGGGGCGCGGCGAGTGAGCGTCCCGCCTACGCCTCGGTCCCCGGGGTCGACACCAACCGCCTGATCCAGGGCGCCGGGCGCGAATGGCGCGCCTTCCGCAACGGCCCGCTCACGAAGTTCGGCGGATGGTTCATGGTCGCGGTTCTCGCGGTGCTGGTGCTGCTCTATCTCGTGAAGGGCTCCTTCCGCCTGCACGGGCAGCCTACCGGCCGGCTGATCGAGCGCTTCAACGCGGTCGAGCGCGCCTCGCACTGGGTGATGGCGATCTGTTTCGTCTTCCTGGCATTGACCGGCGTCATCATGTTCTGGGGCAAGCACCTGATCCTGCCCTGGCTCGGGTACGACGGATTCTCGTGGCTCACGCAGATCGGCAAGAACATCCACAACTTCGTGGGGCCTCTCTTCATCTTCGCGATCGTCGTCGGGTTCCTCATCTACGTGAAGGACAACCTGTGGCGCAAGGGCGATGTCGCCTGGATCTTCAAGTTCGGCGGCATGTTCTCCGGCAACGAGATCCCGTCGGGGCGCTTCAATGGCATGGAGAAGGCCTGGTTCTGGATCGGCCTGGTGATTCTCGGCAGCGTGCTCAGCGTGACCGGGCTCATCCTGGACTTCCCCAACTGGAACCAGGGCCGCGGGGCGATGCAGCTGTCCAGCGAGATCCACCTGATCTCGGCGCTGCTCTTCATCGCGGGCGGGCTGGCGCACGCCTACATGGGCATCGTCACGGTCGGCGCCTATCGCGGCATGCGTGACGGCTACGTGGACGAGACCTGGGCGAGGGAGCACCACTCGCTCTGGTACGACGAAGTGAAGCAGGGAAAGCGCCCCGAAAAGATCGTCACGGGCACCGCGCAACCGGCTCCGGGAGACGACTGATGGCCACTCGCATCCAATCCGCCGCACTCGCGCTGGCGCTCGCGTTCGCCGCATCCGCCGCCTGGGCCAAGCTTCCACCGCCCCCGCCCCTCGACGAGAAGGGCAAGGCCGCGGCCGAGGAGAAGAAGACCAAGGACGCCGCTGTCGCCGCGAAGGCCAAGGAAGACCAGGCGGCTGCCGAGGAAAGCACCGTCAAGAACTACCAGGGCAACATGAAAAAGGCGGGCAAGCCGATTCCGAAGCCCACGCCGATCGTCGCCTCCGCGCCACCGCAGATCGTGCCGGGCCCCGGTGCGGCCAAGGCAGCGGAGACGCCGAACAAGGCGGGCACGACCGCCTCCCCGCCGGCCGCGAATGTCCAGGGCCACGAGAAGGGCGCCATGACCCCGGCTGGCAATACGCCGCCCAAGGGCACCGACACTCCGCAGGATGCGAAGAAGAAATGATCTCGAAAAGGAGAATGCAGGTGAAAAGAGGCATGCTGGGTTTGATGCTGGCCGCGCTCGCCGCGGGATGCGCCTCCATGGGCGGGGCCGAGGGCCCCAAGGCGGCGGCGATGCTGCAGCCCACCACTGGCAACACCGCCAAGGGCAGCGTCACCTTCGCGCAGATGGGCGCCAAGGTCCGCGTGAGCGCGCAGCTCACCGGCTTGAAGCCCAATGCCGACCACGGATTCCACGTGCACGAGAAGGGCGATTGCAGCTCCGGCGATGGCATGAGCGCGGGCGGCCACTTCAACCCCGCGGCCAAGCCCCACGGCAATTACCACGCGGGCGGCGACCGGCACGTGGGCGACATGCCAAACATCAAGTCGGACGCCAATGGCGACGCCTCCGCCTCCTTCGAGACCACCGGCATGATGATCGGCAGCGGTGCCGCCGACATCGTCGGCAAGGGCCTCATCGTCCACCGCGACCCCGACGACTACAAGTCGCAGCCCGCTGGCAACGCCGGCCCGCGCATCGCCTGCGCGGTGATCAGGAGAGGGTGACCCGCCGCGCGAACTCCGCGATCGACTGCAGCAGCTCGTCGTCGCGGAGCGGCGCCGCGAAGCGCAGCAGCAGCGTGGAATGGTTGAGCGAAGGGTAGTGGCGCACCTCGACCGGTGAGCCCGCCGCGCGAAGCCTTTGCGCGAGCCGTTCGGTATTGCCCGGTTCCACCCGCGTGTCCTTGTCCCCGGTGACCAGTAGCGAGGGCGGTTCGCCCCCGCGCACCCAATGCGCCGGCATCGCGAGCTCCGTGCCACCTTCCGCGCCGAGGATCTTCTCGATCACGGCCTCCGACGGCTTGAAGTCGTACGGCCCCGCGAGTCCCACGAAGGCCCTGATCGACGCGCGCGAGCCCGCATCGAGGAAGCGGCGGTTGTACGCGAGCATCGCCGCGATGTGCGCACCCGCCGAATGGCCCATGAGCACCAGCCGCTTCGCGTCGCCGCGGTGCGCGCCGATGTTGGACGTGACCCATGCCACCGCCCGCGCGCCATCCTCGACGAACCCCGGATAGCTCGCTTCGGGGTAAACGCGGTAGTCCGGGATCACGACCACGAATCCCCGGGATGCGAGCGCCTGGGCCATGAAGAGGTAGCTGCCGCGATCACCCCCCTGCCAGGCGCCCCCGTAGAAGAAGACGATCACTGGGAGCGAGGCCGCGCCGTCCACGCGAGGAACGTAGACATCGAGGCGGTGTCGCGGGGCCGGGCCGTACGCGATCCCCTCGGTGCGCTCGAACCCCCGCTCGGGGACCAGCACGTTGAGGGCCCCGAGGGGGGAGCAGGCGGCCAGGAGGAGGCCGAGAGCGGCAAGGGCGAGGAGTCTCATGAATCAAGGTACGACCCCGCGGCCCGGCCGGATGTTCACCAGGTGTAGCGGACCGTGTAGCGGACCACCGCCTCGGCCTTGGGCGCGAGCTTCAGCGGGAAGTGGATGGTGCGGGAATCCTCCTTGGTGAGCTCGTGCGAATTGCGCAGCACCGTCCAGTTGGTCCAGCGCCACAGGTTCTCCTTCACCAGCACCGCCACGGCCTCGTCGGGCTTCTGGTTGCGCACCCGGACCTCGATATCCTCCTCCATCCATTTCGCGCTGGTGTCGACGCGGAAGTCGACCTGCTTCCTCTCGCCCACGACGTCGAAGGCGGAGCCGAGGCGGATCTGCACGGTCTCGTCGCGCGGCAGGTGGTCGATGATGTCCTCGCCGATGAACTCCAGGCTCTTGTCGGCGGGATCCATCTTGGCGACGCGCACCTTGCCCGCGGGCAGCGGCACGCCGAGGCCGTTGTCCTTCGCGTTCCTGAAGCGCAGGTAGACGTCGACCTTGCGGTTGGACTGCGTGCCCAGGCCGCGGTCGACCATCGGCGAGCCGTAGTACGGGAAGCTTCCCGCCTGCCCCTGGTACACCAGCGCCTTCTCGCAGCCGACGCCCGGCGCCATCGGGAAGAGCTCGATCTGCTTGGTGGAATTGTCCGGCAGCGTGGTGCGCCGGCCGAGGGTGTAGAGGTGATACTCGAAGAATGCCTTCTCGGCGAAGCCGTCTTCCTTCGCGACCATCGCGCGCGCCATCGCGGCGGGCTGCGGCGCGTACTGGGGCTTCGGCTGGGCGCGCTGCACGTCGCCCGCAACCAGCTTCAACCGCGCGTCGCGGTAGCTCGCGCCCGACTGGTTGACGAGCGTCACCCACGCGGCCACGTCGAGGCGGCAGGAGCCGGGCCGCGGCTCCGAGTAGGTGAGGTTGTAGTCCGCCCACCAGGTCATCCCGCCGGTCTGGTAGGCGAAGCGCGCCTGGTGCGTGGCGGCGGTCTCGGTCTCGATGTCCCAGACGAGCGTCGGCTTGCTGATGAGGCCTCCTGGCAGGCTCGGAAGCTTCACGCCGCTATGCTGCGGCACGATGCGCACGCCGCCGTCCGCGCTCTTCAACGTGAGGCCGCCCTGGGTGCCGATGAGGGTGCCGCTGTACGACTCGATGCCGTTCGCACGCGCCTGCTCGACGGTGATCTCCCGGTCGAGATACCGTGACAACAGCTTGGAGGCGCTGGTCAAGTCGAACTCGAAGCTCTGCTCGACCACGCGCGTCGATTTCGCGTCGGTGAGGGAGCCGAAGGCGACCGTGGTCGGATCGATGAGCGCCGGCACGTCGTCGACGCGGAGCACGTTGCGCCCGGACTTGAGGACGAAGGCGCGCTCCTCGCGCACCAGCGCGTAGCCCGGAATCGCGATACCCTCGCCGCCGCTTCGGAACACTCGCGGATCGAGCGTCCCGGGGCGGGCGCTCGAGTAGACGGTCACGGCGGTCTCCGCGCGCGCAGCCGGGGCAAGCGCGCAGGCCACGGCGGCGGCGACGAGGATGCGGCGGGGCAGGTGGCTCATGCGGGTCTCCTTGTTGGGCTCCAGGGTATGAACGCACGGAAAGGGCGAAAGGGTCTAAGGGTTTACAATAAATTCTCCCGCTCGATCATTTTTCCCGATGAAATTCCAGGGTACCGACACTTACGTCGCCGACGACGAATTGAAGCTCGCCGTCAACGCGGCGATCACGCTGCAGCGCCCCCTGCTCATCAAGGGAGAGCCAGGCACCGGCAAGACGATGCTCGCGGAGGAGGTGGCGCGCTCGCTCGGCATGCCGCTCCACCAGTGGCACATCAAGTCGACCACCAAGGCCCAGCAGGGCCTCTACGAGTACGACGCCGTGTCGCGCCTCAGGGACTCGCAGCTCGGAGACGCGCGCGTGGGCGACATCGCCAACTACATCGTGAAGGGCGTGCTCTGGCAGGCATTCCAGAGCCAGGAGCAGGCGGTGGTGCTGGTCGACGAGATCGACAAGGCCGACATCGAGTTCCCGAACGACCTGCTGCGCGAACTCGACCAGATGGCGTTCTACGTCTACGAGACGCGCCAGACCAT
>JBKJTM010000286.1:0-2938 GCA_046590805.1 Usitatibacter sp. | reverse complement strand
CGCCGGCGAGCGCGCGCATCGGGGTGATCCAGAGCACGCGCAGTGCCGGAGCGACATGGGCCGATTCCTTCTCCGCGATCCACTCCGCCATCGGCCCGAGGCACGCCGCGAGCGTCTTGCCGCTGCCGGTCGCCGAGTGCACCAGCCCCGACTCGCCGTTCAGATAGGCGCGCCATACCTCGCGCTGGAAGTCGAAGGCCTTCCAGCCGTTGGCGACGAACCACTGCTCGAGCCGCTCGGTCGGGGGGATCACCGCATGGACGGGTTCGCGCTTCATGGCCGCGCGACGATCGGCAGCACCTTGCCCTCGGCGGCCGAGGGCGCGGGGACGCGGAGGATGTGCGCGATGGTCGGCGCGATGTCGGCCGTCTCGACCGGCTCGTCATTGCGCCCCGGAACGATCCACGATGGGCCGTAGAACGCGATCGGCACGATGGAGTCTTCCGGATGCGGCGACCCGTGGGCCGCCGCCGCGCGCGTGGCGGGCCCCGCAAGCATCCAATACCGCTTGATCACGAACTGCACGTCGCCCGAACGCGCGGGGTGAAAAGTGCGCGCCATGCGCTCGAACCACGGCGAGCCGGCGCGGCTGCCGCTCTCCATCTCGCGCCGCGTATAGGCGGCCTCGACGATCGGCTCGGCCAGCAGCAGCCGGCGCGCCTCCTCGATGACCTCGTCGATGTTCACGCCCTTCTCCCGCGCCAGCGCACGATTCGCCACCAGCGTGTCGGCGGATCTGCCGAGAAGCCATTTGCCGGGGCCGAAGCGCGCCGCCAGCGCCTCGCCGATCCTGGCCACACCCGGGTTGAGGTCGTAGCGCCTGGCATCGCGTCCCTGCGCGGCACTCCATTCCGGCGCCGGCGTGAACCCGTGGTCCGCGGTCAGCACCGCGAGGTATCGATCCCGTCCCACCACCCCATCGAGGTGCCGGAAGAAATCCTGCAGCATCCGGTCCAGGCGCAGCACGTGGTCGTGCGACAACCGCGACTCCGCGCTCCACGCGTGGTTGATGAAGTCTTGCGCCTTGAGGCTCACCACCAGGATGTCGGGCGCATCGTCGCTCCCGAGGCGTTCGGCGGCGATCGCGGCGCGCGCGAAGTCGATCACCAGCTCGTCCATGAAAGGAGAGGAGAGGAGCTGCGCATAGAACGCAGGCCCGGGGGTCGACATTCCCTCGCCGATCACCTTGGGAAGCTTCCCGCCCTTGTCGTACCAGGGCTGGAGGTCGGGCACGGAGCGCGCATATTCCGCCGATGCGAGCAGCGGCCTCCATTCGGCCTGGAAGAAGCGCTCCGCGGGACGGCGCGCGTTGAAATCCACCACCCACGGCGGATGCTCCCGCATGTAGTAGGTGCTGGAGGCGAAGCGCCCGCTCGCCGCCTGGTACATGTATGCGGTTCCGGTCTTGCCCGCGGTGAGGATCGCGCCGCGATCCCTGGAGGACACCGAGAGCACTTGCGATCGCGGATCAAGGCGGCGCAGCACGTCGCCCACGGTCTCGACCAGGAGGTTCCTGGGGCTTGTGCCGTCGAGCTTCGCGGTCGCCTCGCCGATGTAGGTGTGCTCGGGATCCGCGACGCAGTACTGCCGCACGAAGGTGACGGGATCACGCCACTCGTTGGAGATGATCCCGGTGCGATGCGGATAGGCGCCAGTCAGCATCACCGCATGCCCCGGACCGGTCGTGGTGAGCGAGTGGCCCTGCTGTCCCTGTGAGAACCAGGCGCCGCGGTCGACGAAGCGGCGCAGGCCGTCGGGGGCGAGCTGGTCGAGATAGCCGACGAGCTGGCGTTGCGGCAGCCCGTCCACCGCCAGGAGAACGACCAGCCGCGGTCTTTCCGCAAGCGACCGCACGGGAGCCGACGCGCACCCCGCAAGGAGCGCCAGCCCGACGATCATCAGTAGCGCGATACGCCTTCCCAAGCTCAAGATTCCTGCCCCGTGGCCTGCCTCGATTATCGAGGATTCGCGCCGTCGTTTGGAGGGTGTTCGCGGAATCTCGGCCGAATCGTCGAGATTCCGTGCGTGTGGTTTCTACGGTCTCAGGCGCAACGTGTGCGCGGCGGCGATCGCCTCGCGCTGCGTCGGGATGGTGATGTACTCGACCCTCGCCCAGCGTTCGGCGAAGCTGGAATACCAGGGCGAGAGCACGTTGCCCGACTGCCCCGTGGACTGCATGTAGACCGAGCGGTCGAGGTCGGCCAGGTCGTAGATGGCGCGCATGCTCGCCGCGTGGCGGTTGGCGAACGGGCGCGCCTCGTCGCGGATCGTCATGCCTCCCACGTTGACGCTGAAGCTGTCCCCCGGGGTCTCGGGCGAGACGTTGAACCATTGCGACACCACCGGGAAGAAACCGAACGGGCGATGGTCTCCGGCGGCGTGATGCGCCCGCCCCCAGCGCCACTGCGAGGGCTCGCCGAAGCGCTTCGCGAGATCCTCGGCGGCGATGTCGAAGGCGCGTGCCGCGAGCTCCGCGCAGGTCTCCAACGCCCGCGTGCGCGTGTCGTCGCACCAACGCTCGTAGCCGCGCTGGCCCTTCATCACCGGGATCATGAAGCCGGCGCGCTGGTCCCAGGAGTCCTTGAAGAGCTCGCCCAGCTCGTCGGCATACACCAGGCGCGTGAGCTCGCGGTACCACGCGGTGAAGACGAGGGGCGCGGGTGAGTCGAGCGCCATGTCGCCTTTCCAACCGGCCAGCATCTTCTGCGCGGCGCGGCCACCGTCCTTCTCCGGCTTCGCCGCGAGGGCCACCGGCAGCAGCTCGCGCGCGAGGCGCGACACCGTGTCGGCCTGGATGCGGCCGAACGATTCCACCGTGTGCTTCGGCCTGGCCGCGAGCAGCTCCTCGATTCGATCGGCGCGGTACGGCAGGAACCAGTCCACCGAGAGGAAGGGCTTGTAACCCGGCGGCGTGATCTTGTGGTTGGCGGTGACGATG
>JBKJTM010000545.1:0-3840 GCA_046590805.1 Usitatibacter sp. | reverse complement strand
GTTCGCCGGGGCGACGACATGGTTCGCCGGGGCGACGACATGGTTCGCCGGGGCGACGACGTGGTTCGCCGGGGCGACGATCGCCATCCTATCAAGCGCGGCGCTGGCCGATACCATCACCGTGGTCACATCCTTCCCCAAGGAGCTGACCGAGGCCTACAAGAAGGCCTACGAGAAGAAGTACCCGCAGGACAAGGTGGAGATCCTCAACAAGGGCACTTCCGCCGGCATCGCCTTCGTGCGCGAGCAGCCGGCCGGAAGCCGGGCCGAGATCTTCTGGGCCTCCGCCCCGGATGCCTTCGAGGTGCTCGCCGGCGAGAAGCTGCTGCAGAAGGTCGATGTGGAGACCAAGGGCATTCCGGACAAGATCGGCTCCTACCCGATCAACGATCCGGAAGGCTTCTATCGCGGCCAGGCGCTCGCGGGCTACGGCCTCATGTGGAACACGCGCTACATGCAGGCGAACAACCTGCCGGTTCCGAAGGAATGGGCCGACCTCACCAAGCCCGTCTACCACGGCCACGTCGCGACCTCCTCGCCATCGCGCTCCGGCACGACCCACCTCACCTTCGAGACCATCCTGCAGGGAGAGGGCTGGGACAAGGGCTGGACGCAGATCCTGCAGATCGCCGGCAATGCCGCCGCGGTGACCGAGCGCAGCTTCGGCGTTCCCGACGGCGTGCAGAACGGCCAGTTCGGCATCGGCCTGGTGATCGACTTCTTCGGCCTGGCGGCCAAGAACTCCGGTTTCCCGGTGGACTTCGCCTACCCGAGCGTGACCGCGATCGTCCCGGCGAACATCGCGCTCGTGGCCGGCGCGAAGAACGCCGAGGCGGGCAAGCGCTTCGTGAACTTCACGCTGTCCGAGGAAGGCCAGCAACTGCTGCTCGATCCGAAAATCTCGCGCCTGCCGGTGCTGCCGGCGACCTACGCGAAGGCGCCCGCCGGATATCCCAATCCCTTCGGCGGCAAGATCACGGCGAAGGTCAATTTCGACTCGGGCGTGTCGGAGTCGCGCTACTACGTCGTCTCGTCGCTCTTCGACCAGGTCATCACCTTCCGCTTGAAGGAGCTGCAGGCCGCCACCAAGGCGATCCACGAAGCCGACAAGCGCCTCGGCAGCCGCGCGGCAGGCAACGCGCAACTCACGGAAGCGAAGAAGCTCGCGTGGACCGCGCCCGTCGACGCGGCGAAGGCGCAGGACAAGGAGCTGCTGGCCACCTTCAAAGCGAAGAAGGGCGATGACGCCGCCGTGAAGCGCAAGACCCAGATCGAGGAGGAATGGAGCTCGAAGGCGCGCGCCAGCTACGTCCGCGCCGCCGAGCTCGCGACCGCGGCCAGGTGATGACGGTCGCCAGCGCCGCGAAATGATCGTCGCGATCGCGTTCGCGATCGCGGCGTTCCTGGTCGCCTTTCTCGTATTGCCGGTCGCGAGCGTCGTCTACACGGCGTTCTCGACCGGCGCGGGCGATTTCACTTTTGCCCACTTCGCCTCGTTCTTCCAGATCTCGCTGATGCGGGAGTCGTTCTGGAACAGCCTCTACGTGGCGGGGATGTCGGTGGTGTTCGCATCCCTCATCGCGATCCCGCTCGCGTACTTCACCGTGCGCTTCCGCTTCCGGGGAGCGGCGATCATCCAGACCCTCGGTGTGCTGCCGCTCATCATGCCGCCCTTCGTCGGCGCGGTGGCGATGCAGCTCATCTTCGGGCGCTCGGGCTCGGTCAACCTGCTGTTGAACAACTGGTTCGGCCTGCGCATCCCGTTCATGGAGGGCTTGAACGGCGTGATCTTCGTCGAGAGCCTGCACTACTTCCCCTTCATCCTGCTCAACCTCGTGGTCGCGCTGCAGAACATCGACGGCGCCATGGAGGAGTCGGCGCAGAACCTCGGCGCCTCGGGTTTGCGCCTCTTCCGCCGCATCGTCTTCCCGCTCGCGATGCCGGGCTATGTCGCCGGGGCCTCGCTCGTGTTCGTGAAGGTGTTCGACGACCTCGGCACGCCGCTGGTGCTCGGCACGACCAACATGCTGGCGCCGCAGGCGTACCTGAGGATCACCTCGGTGGGCATCGAGGACCCGATCGGCTACGTGATCAGCGTGATCATGATCGTGTTCTCGGTGGCGGCGCTGTGGATGTCGGCGCGGATCCTCAAGGGACGCGACTACTCCACGCTGCAGCGCGGCGGCACGTCGCTCGCGCGTCGCACGCTCACGCGCGGGCAATCGATCGCGGCCTATGCCTGGATCGCCTTCGTGCTGCTGCTGGTGCTCTCCCCGCACATCGGCATCCTGCTGATGTCGTTCTCCAAGGTGTGGAGCTTCAGCGTGCTGCCCGAGGGCTTCACCCTCGCGCACTACCAGACGCTCCTCGAGCAATCGCCGCGGATGATCGGCAATACGTTGCTCTACTGCGGGCTCGCCGCATCCATCGACGTGGTCCTCGGGACCGCGATCGCCTACATCATCCTGCGCACGCGGCTCCCCGGGCGGCAGTTGCTCGACTGGACCGCTTCGGCCGCGCTCGCGATCCCCGGCGTGGTCCTCGGCATCGGCTACCTGCGCACCTTCCGCGGGCTGGAGCTCCCGTTCTTCGACAGCGCCTTCACCGCCACCTGGGTCGCGCTGATGATCGCCTACGCGGTGCGGCGCCTGCCGTACGCGCTGCGCTCCTGCATGGCGGTGCTGCAGCAGATGCACGTGTCGCTCGAGGAGGCGGCCGAGAACCTGGGCGCCACCAAGGGCCGCACCGTACGGCGCATCGTGGTGCCGCTGATGGCGGGCGGCATCCTCGCGGGGTTCGTCACCAGCTTCATCACGGCGGCGGTCGAGCTCTCGGCGACGATCATGCTGTCGTCGTCGGCGAGCCAGGCGCCGATGTCATACGGGATTTATTTGTATATGCAGAGCATCGCCGGGCGCGGACCGGGCGCGGCGCTGGGGGTGATCGCGGTGGTCATCGTCGGCCTCGGCACCTACGCTTCCTACCGGCTGATGAATCGGCAGCAAGTCGTCACCCCGGACGCCGCAAACGCGGCGATGGTCCGGGGCCCAATTTGATCGGAGTCACCATGGAACAGGTCAAGGTCGAAGCGCAGAACATCGAGCTCTCCTACGGCCCCACCAAAATCCTGCACGACATCACGCTCACGGTCGAGCCGGGGGAGTTCTTCGCGCTCCTCGGACCGTCGGGCTCGGGCAAGTCGACGCTGCTGCGCCTGATTGCCGGGTTCAACCAGCACCAGGGGGGCAAGCTCCTCATCAACGGGCGCGACGTGACCGGCATCGAGCCGTGGAAGCGCAACGTCGGCATGGTGTTCCAGAACTACGCCCTGTGGCCGCACATGACGGTCGCGCAGAACGTCGCCTTCGGGCTGGAGGAGCGCCGGCTGCCGCGCGATGAAGTGCGGCGCCGCGCGGAGGCCGCGCTCGAGCTCGTGGGTCTCACCGGCTACGGCGCCCGCCGTCCGAACCAGCTCTCCGGCGGGCAGCAGCAGCGCGTGGCACTCGCGCGCACCCTCGCGATAGAGCCGCAGGTGCTGCTGCTGGACGAGCCGCTCTCCAACCTCGACGCGAAGCTGCGGGTGCAGATGCGCCGCGAGCTGCTGCGGCTGCACAAGCGCCTCGGCATCACCACCATCTTCGTCACCCACGACCAGGAAGAGGCGATGACGATCTGCGACCGTATCGCCGTGCTCGACCAGGGCGTGATCCAGCAGATCGGCGTGCCGGTGGAGCTCTTCGACCATCCGGCGAACCGCTTCGTCGCGCAGTTCGTGGGCAGCGTGAACCTGTTCGAAGGCGCGATCGAGTGCCACGCGGGCGGAGCGCGCTTCCGCTCGGC
>JBKJTM010000306.1:0-5401 GCA_046590805.1 Usitatibacter sp. | reverse complement strand
CCAACGTGCAGCCGCATTCGGGCTCGCAGGCCAATCAAGCGGTGTACATGGCGATGCTCAGGCCGGGCGACACCATCCTCGGCATGTCGCTCGCGCACGGCGGGCACCTGACGCATGGCTCTTCGGTGAATCTGTCGGGCAAGCTCTTCAAGGCCGTGGCGTACGGACTCGACGCCTCCGACGCCATCGATTACGACCAGGTGTGCGATCTCGCCAGGGAGCACCACCCGAAGATGATCGTCGCCGGGGCGTCGGCTTATTCGCTGCGCCACGACTGGAACAAGTTCCGCCTCATCGCCGACGAGGTCGGTGCGCTGCTGATGGTCGACATGGCTCACTACGCCGGCCTGGTCGCCGCCGGCGTCTATCCCAGCCCGGTCGGCATCGCCGACTTCGTCACCAGCACCACGCACAAGACGCTGCGCGGGCCGCGCGGCGGCGTGATCCTCGCCGGCGCCCAGCACGAGAAGGCGCTCAACTCGTCGATCTTCCCCGGCATCCAGGGCGGGCCGCTGATGCACGTGATCGCGGCCAAGGCGGTCGCCTTCCAGGAGGCGCTGCAGCCGGCCTTCAAGGAGTACCAGGCCCAGGTGCTCGCCAATGCGCAGACGATGGCGAGCCAGCTCACGCTCCGCGGGCTGCGCATCGTCTCGGGGCGGACGGAGAGCCACCTCTTCCTCGTCGACCTGCGCGCGAAGAAGGTGACCGGCAAGGATGCGGAAGCGACGCTGGGGGAGGCGCACATCACCGTGAACAAGAACGCGATCCCGAACGATCCGGAGAAGCCATTCGTCACCAGCGGCGTGCGCATCGGCTCGCCGGCGATGACGACGCGCGGCTTCCAGGATTCGGAAGCGGTGCAGGTCGCGGATTTCATCGCCGACGCCCTCGAGGCGCATGGCGATGCCGCGGCGCTGAAGCGCATCTCGGCCAAGGTGAACGAGCTTTGCGCGCGCTTCCCGGTCTACGGTCCGGCGATGCGCGCCAGCTATGGTTACGCAGGGACCGGGGACAGTCCCGGTTTTCCGCGCGTAGCCTCTCGCTGAAACGGTCCCCATGAAGTGCCCCTTCTGCAGCGCCGAGGACACCCAGGTGATCGACTCGCGCGTGAGCGAGGAGGGCGATTCCATCCGCCGCCGGCGCCGCTGCCAGGTCTGCAACAAGCGCTTCACCACCTACGAGACCGCGGAGCTGCGCATGCCGCAGATCGTGAAGACCGACGGCGTGCGCGAGGACTTCTCCACCGCGAAGCTGCGCACCGGCTTCCAACGTGCGCTGCACAAGCGGCCCGTCACCACCGAGCTTGTCGACGCGGCGATCACGCGCATCGAGCAGAAGATGCTCGCCCTCGGCGAGCGCGAGATCGACTCGCGCCGGCTGGGCGAGATGGTGATGGAGGAGCTGAGGAAGCTCGACAAGGTCGGCTACATCCGCTTCGCTTCCGTCTACCGCAGTTTCTCCGACGTGGACGACTTCCGCGATGCGATTCGCGAAGTGCGGGAGAAGTAGAAAAAATGGTGTCGGACACCTGATTTATCCGGATAACACGGCTGCGATCGCACAATCAGGTGTCCGACACCATTTTTTCCCCCGAAGACCACGCCTTCATGGCCCGAGCGATCGAGCTGACGGAGCGCGGCCGGAATACCTCCACGCCGAACCCGAGCGTCGGCTGCGTGATCGCCAAGGGGGGCCGCATCCTCGGCGAGGGCTGGCACGAGCGCGCCGGCGAGCCGCATGCCGAGATCCAGGCGTTGAAGGCCTGCGCCGAATCGCCCGTAGGCGCGACCGTCTACGTCTCGCTCGAGCCCTGCGCCCACCAGGGCCGCACGCCGCCGTGCGCGAACCGCCTGGTGGAAGCCAGGGTCGCGCGGGTGGTGGCGGCGCTCGAAGATCCGAATCCCCTCGTCCATGGCCGCGGCGCCGAGTGCTTGCGCGATGCCGGCATCCAGGTCGACATCGGCCTCATGGCCGCCGAGGCCGAGGAGGCCCATCGCGGCTTCCTGCACCGCATGCGCCACGGCCGGCCGTGGATGCGGATCAAGTCAGCGGCATCCCTCGATGGACGCATCGCGCTCGCCAACGGTGAGAGCCGCTGGATCACGGGCGAAGCTGCCCGCCGCGACGTGCACGCGCTGCGTGCGCGCTCCTGCGGCATCCTCACCGGCATCGGCACGGTGTTGCGCGACGATCCCGACCTCACCGTTCGGCACGTGCCGTGCAACCGGCAGCCGCGCCGGGTACTGATCGACAGCCGCCTGCAAGTCTCGCCGCAGGCGAAGCTGTTCCAGGGCGAGCCGCCGATCATCTTCACGGTGAGCAGGGACGCGGTCAAGCGAAGCCGCCTGATGCAGGCCGGCGCCGAGGTGGTGACCGCACCGACCGATCCCACCAGCGGCAAGACCGACCTTCCCGCCATCGCGCGGGAGCTCGCAGCGCGGGGTTTCAACGAGGTCACGGTGGAGACCGGCGCCAAGCTGAGCGGATCGCTCCTCGCCGCGGGGGTGATCGACGAGATCGTCCTCTACCTCGCGCCCAAGCTCTTCGGCGACTCCGCGCAGGGCCTCTTCGCGCTGCCGGAGATGACGCGCATCGAGCAGGCGCTGATGCCGCGCATCATCGATGTCCGCCAGTTGGGCGATGACCTGCGCGTCGTCGCGAGGCTCGCTACCTGATGTTCACCGGGATCGTCACCGCCGTGGGGCGGATCGCGAGCGCGAGGCCGCACGGCGATGGCCTTCGACTGCGAATCGACGCGCCCGACTTCGGCCTCGACGATGTCGCGATCGGCGATTCGATCGCGATCCAGGGCGCCTGCCACACGGTGGTGGCGAGGGACTCGTCGGGATTCGAGGTCGACACCTCGCGCGCGACGCTCGACGTCACCACCGGCCTGGAGGCGGGCCGCGACGTGAACCTGGAGAAGTCGCTGCGCCTGGCCGATCGGCTGGGCGGCCATCTCGTGCAAGGTCATGTGGATGGCGTCGGAGTGGTGGTCGCCTTTGACGACCTGGGCGGCAGCTACCGCATGGTGGTCGAGGCGCCGCCGGACCTGGGCCGCTTCCTTGCGTTGAAGGGCGCCATCTGCGTGGATGGCGTGAGCCTCACCGTCAACGCGTCGCAGGGCGCGCGTTTCGAGGTGAACGTGATCCCGCATACGCGCGCGGTGACGACCTTCCGCGGGCTTGCGCCGGGGTCGCGGGTGAATCTCGAGGCCGACATGATGGCGCGCTACGTGGAGCGCATCCTGAAGGTCTAGGGAAGGCCTGCACGAGTTCCGGGAGGTGCGGCAACGCGAATCGGGCAAAATAGAGGCCTACCCGGAGCGAATTCCTCATGACCATCAGCCCGACCCAGGAACTCATCGACGAGCTGCGCCTCGGCCGCATGATCGTGCTGGCCGACGCGGAGGACCGCGAGAACGAGGGTGACCTCGTGATGGCGGCGGATTTCGTCACCCCCGAGGCGATCAACTTCATGGCGACGCACGCGCGCGGGCTCATCTGCCTCACGCTTGCCGAAGAGCGCTGCCGCCAGCTGGGCCTCTCGCTCATGGTGAGCGACAACCGTTCGCCGATGGGGACGGCCTTCACGGCTTCCATCGAGGCGGCCACCGGCGTGACCACCGGCATCTCGGCCGCCGATCGTGCGCGCACCGTGCGCGCCGCCACCGCCAAGCACGCGAAGCCTACCGACATCGTCCAACCCGGCCACATCTTCCCGGTGATGGCGGCGAACGGCGGCGTGCTGGTCCGTGCCGGCCACACCGAGGCGGGCTGCGACCTCGCCGAGATGGCCGGCCTCACGCCGGCCGCGGTCATCTGCGAGATCATGAATCCCGACGGCTCGATGGCGCGCATGCCGGAGCTGCTGCCCTTCGCCGCCAAGCACAACTTCAAGCTCGGCACCATCGCCGGCGTCATCAAGCACCGCAGCGAGACCGAGACGCTGGTCGAGCGCGTCGCCGACCGCCAGGTCTCGACGCCCTACGGCCAGTTCCGCCTCTGCGTCTATCACGACAAGACCGTGGACGAGGTGCACTACGCGCTGGTGAAGGGCGAGCCCTCGCCGGAGCGCCCGATCCTGGTCCGCGTGCATGAGCCGTTCGTGTCGCTCGACATGTTCGACTTCGACACCGCGCGCCATGCCTACTCGGTGCAGGACGCGATGCGCATGGTCGCGCACCACAAGGAGGGCGTGATCGTGCTGCTGCGCCGCCACGAGCCCGCCGGCGAGATCCTCGAGCGCATCCAGGTCGTGAACCGCAAGAGCCGCACGCAGCGCAAGTGGGATCCGCGCCTGCACGGCATCGGCGCGCAGATCCTGAAGGACCTCGGCGTCGGCAAGATGCGCGTCCTCGCCCGTCCCAAGCGCATTCCCAGCATGTCGGGCTTCGGGCTCGAGGTGGTCGAGTACGTGTCGCCCGACGACGTGGTCAACGTTAAGGCGGTATGAACAACGCGATACCCGATCTTCAGGGCGCCGGCATGCGAATCGGCATCGTCTGGAGCCGCTTCAACGAGGAGCTGGTGCGCGGACTGGTCACCGCCTGCGACAAGCAACTGGTGGAGCTGGGAGTCGCTGCCAGGGACATCGACGTGGTGAGCGTGCCGGGCGCCCTCGAGCTACCCCTGGCGCTGCAGGCGATGGCGCTCGAGCGCCGCGGCCTCGCCGGCCGCCGCTACGACGCCCTCATCGCCCTGGGCGCCGTGGTGCGTGGCGAGACCTATCATTTCGAGATCGTCGCCAACGAGAGCGCGCGCGGCATCCTCGATGTGCAGCTCGAGACCGGCGTGCCGATCGCCAACGGCGTGCTCACCACGGAAAACGAGGCGCAGGCGCAGATGCGCGCGCCGATAAAGGGTGCCGAGGCCGCGCGGGTCGCGGTCGAGATGGCGAACACGCTGAAGGCGGTGGCTGGATGAAGGCTTCACCGCGCCGCGCCTCGCGGGAATTCGCGTTGCAGGGCATGTACCAGTGGCTCTTCACCCAGGCGAGCCCGGCGCAGATCCTCAAGAACCTCGCCGAGCTGGAAGGCTTCAAGGACGCGGACAAAGATTTCCTCAAGGCCGAGCTGAAAGGCACCATCGGCGTCGCCGACGAGCTGCGCGCGCTGCTGGAGCCGATCGCCGACCGCAAGTGGGAGGAGGTGAGCCCGGTGGAGCGCGCGATCCTGATGATCGGCGCCTGGGAGCTGGTCCACAATCCCGAGATACCTTATCGGGTGACCATCAACGAGGCGATCGAGCTGGGGAAACGCTTCGGCGGTACCGATGGTCACAAGTACGTGAACGGCGTCCTCGACAAGCTGGCTGCGGAGTTGCGGCAGCCGGAACTGGAAGCTTCACGCCAGGCGCGCGCCGCCAGCTAGTCGCGCGCAAGCCGGCGCGCTGCGGTGCCG
>JBKJTM010000261.1:0-9096 GCA_046590805.1 Usitatibacter sp. | reverse complement strand
GACACATCCGGCTTGATGAATTGCATGGTGTCGTACATCGCCATGCCCGAGGAGACGCTGCCGCCCGGGGAGTTGATGTAGAGGTGGATGTCCTTGTCCGGGTTCTCGCTCTCCAGGAACAGGAGCTGCGCCACGATTACGTTGGCCATGGAGTCGTGGATCGGGCCGACCAGGAAGATCACTCGCTCCTTCAGGAGGCGCGAGTAGATGTCGTAGGCGCGCTCGCCACGACCGGACTGCTCGATCACCATCGGGATCAACCCGAGGCCGTTGGGGCCTTCGTACTGGTCCGCCATCGCGGCGGCAAGGTCGTTGCGCTTGTAGTCGTTGGTGAACATTTCAGCCCTTCTTCGTCCCCATCAGTTCATCGAAGTCGGTGGGCTTGTCTTCGACCTTCATCTTTCCCATGGCCCATTCTACGACGTTGTCCTCCATCACGAGCGCCTCGACTTCCGCCAGGCGGCCCGGGTCGCCGTAGTACCAGCGGACCAGCTGCTCGGGCTGCTCGAAGCTCTCCGCGTGCTCCTCGATCACCTTTCGCACCTGCTCGGGCTTCGGCTGCAGATCGTTCTTCCTCACCAGCTCGGTCACCAGGATCGACAGCTTGAGGCGGCGCGTCGCGCGCTCGGTGAACAGATCCGGCGGCAGCGACAGGTTCTGCGTGGTCATGCCGCGCTGCTTCAGGTCCTCGACCGCCTGCTGCTGCATGCGGCCGATCTCCGCGTCCACCAGCGAACGGGGCACGTCGAAGCGGGCCGATGCCACCAGCCCGTCCATGACCTGCTCCTTCACGCTTTGCTTGATCCGTTTGGCGACTTCCTTGTCGATGTTGTCGCGCACCTCCTTCTTCAGGCGCTCGACGTCGCCGGTCTCGACCCCGAGGGCCTTCGCGAACTCCGCATCGATCTCGGGAAGCTTCGGTTCCGCGACCTGGTTCACGGTCACGGTGAAGTCGGCGGCCTTGCCTTTTACTTCCTCCGCGTAGTCCTGCGGGAAGACGATCGGGAAGGTCTTGCTCTCGCCTTCCTTCATGCCCGTGACCGCGTCTTCGAAGTCCTTCAGCATGCGGCCCTCGCCGAGCACCACGGTGAAGTTGGAGGCCTTGTTGCCGTTGAACGGCTGGCCGGCGATCAGCCCTTCGAAATCGATGTTGACCAGGTCGTCCAGCCTGGCCTCGCGCTCGACGCGCTCGTACTTGGCGCGCTGCTTGCGGAGCGTGCGCAGCGTCGCATCGACGTTCGCATCCGCCACCGGCGTGTGCGGGCGCTGCACCTTGTGCGAGGAAACGTCACCCATCTCCACGTCGGGGTAGACCTCGAAGGTGGCCGTGTACTCGATCTTGTCGGCGCCCGCGGCCTGCGCCTGCACCGGCTGGAAGCGCGGGTAGCCGGCAACGCGATACTTCTGGTCGCGCACCGCGTCGGCGAACGACTGCTGCACCGAGTCGCTCAGGACTTCCTGGCGCACCTGGGGGCCGTACTGGCGCTCGACCATCTTGAGCGGCACGTGGCCGGGGCGGAAACCCTGCATCTTCACGGTGCGGGCGAGCTTCTTCAGGCGCGTGGCGATCTCCGACTCGATGGTGGCGATCGGCACGGAGACGGTGAGGCTGCGCTCGAGGGAGCTGGGTGTGTTCTGGACAGCTTGCTGCATGTTCTGTTTTTCCTTGATGGGGTTTCCCTGATGCTTTCGCAAGGGGCGGCGGCGGCGCCACCCGAGAGCGACCTGGTGCGAAAGGAGGGACTCGAACCCACATGCCTTTCGGCGCTGGAACCTAAATCCAGTGCGTCTACCAATTCCGCCACTTTCGCGGTCGTCGAATTATACCGGAAACGGCAGTCCCCCCGATTTACCCGGCGGGTGCCCGCATGGCCGATATAATCGAGAAAATTCAAGCCCTTCCACTCCATTGCCGGTCAACCATTACGAGAATTTCCCGGTCGCCTCGTGGCTCGTTCCCGCGCGGCTACGCGCGCCGATCGAGGCGATCTACGCATTCGCCCGGACCGCGGACGACGTGGCCGATGAAGGCGACTTCCCCCCTGCCGAGCGGCTGGCGCGGCTGGACGAATTTCTGCGGGCGCTCGACCGGATCGAGGCCGGCACCCGGCCGCCGGAGCCGCTGTTCGCGCGCCTCGCCGATGCGGTAGCCGCTTTCCACCTCCCCGTTGCGCTGCTGCGCGACCTGATCGATGCCTTCCGCCAGGACGTCACCACCCAGCGCTACGCGACCTTCGCCACGCTCCTCGACTACAGCCGGCGCTCGGCCAACCCCATCGGCCGCCTGGTGCTGCATGTCTTCGGTGAAAAAATGGTGTCGGAGTCGAATTTCCGCGATTCCGATGCGATCTGCTCGTCCCTGCAACTGATCAACTTCTGGCAGGACGTGGCGATCGATTGGCGCAAGGACCGCGTCTACATTCCCCGGGAAGACCTCGCGCGGTTCGGCGTGGCCGAGGAGGACATCGCGGCGGGGCGCGCTGGGGATCGCTGGCGCGAGCTGATGGCGTTCGAGTGCGCCCGCGCGCGCTCGATGTTGCTTTCGGGCGCGCCGCTCGGCATGCGCCTTCCCGGGCGGCTTGGGATCGAGATCCGCGCGACTCTCCATGGAGGCGCGACCATTCTCGATAGAATCGACGCCGTTTCGGGGGATGTGTTCCAGCACCGGCCGGTGCTCGGCGCCCTCGACTGGATGGCGATCCTGACCAAATCCATCATGCGGCAGGCCTTGAGCCCGGGGACGGGCCCCAAACCAGTCGACGGCGCAAACCGGGGTCCGTCCGCTTGACGCCGGACGAGTACTGCCAGCAGAAGGCGGCGCAGAGCGGCTCCAGCTTCTATTACAGCTTCCTCTTCCTGCCCGCCGAAAGGCGCCGCGCGATCACCGCGCTCTATGCGTTCTGCCGCGAGGTGGATGACGTCGCCGACGAGGTGCAGGAGGTCGCCGTCGCACGCACCAAGCTCGCCTGGTGGCGCACCGAGGTGGCCAACCTCTTCGCCGGCCATCCGCAGCATCCGGTCGCCAAGGCCCTTGAGCCCTTCACCACGACTCATGGCATCGACTCGGCGCGCCTGAACGAGATCATCGACGGCATGGAAATGGACCTCGTGTACCACCGCTATCCGGACTTTGCCGCGCTGAAGACTTACTGCCATCGCGTGGCGGGCGTGGTGGGCCAGCTTTCGGCCTCGATCTTCGGCTACACCGATGCCGCGACGCTCGAATACGCCGAGAACCTGGGCCTCGCCTTCCAGCTCACCAACATCATCCGCGACGTGGGGGAGGATGCACGCCGAGACCGCGTGTACCTGCCCTTGGACGAGCTCATGCGCTTTGGCCTCACGCCGGAGGACATCATCGCGCGGCGGCCGAGCGAGGCGTTCGTGAAGCTGATGGAGTTCCAGGCCGAGCGCGCGCAGGCGCACTACGAGCTCGCTTTCTCGAAGCTGCCGGCCGCGGACCGCAGGAGCCAGCGGGCCGGGCTCATCATGGCGGCGATCTATCGCACGCTCCTCGAAGAAATCCGCCGCGACCGTTTCTCCGTGCTCGAGCAGCGCATCGCGCTCACGCCGCTGCGCAAGCTCTGGATCGCGTGGCGCACGTGGATCGGCTCTTGAGGCGGCGCGCGCCTTGACCGCCCGGATCGCGGTGGTCGGCGCGGGTTATGCGGGGCTCGCGGCCGCGATCGGCCTCACGCGGGCGGGCCGCGCGGTGACGCTCTTCGAATCGAACCGGGTCGCCGGCGGGCGCGCTCGGCGCGTCGCGTATCGCGGCGCCCTGCTCGACAATGGCCAGCATCTCCTGCTGGGCGCGTACCGGGAGACACTCGAGCTGATGCGCCTGGTCGGCGTCCCCACCAACGCGTTACGGCGCTTTCCGCTGACGCTCGAGTTTCCCGGGCACCTTTCGATGCGCGCGCCCGCGCTCCCGGCGCCGCTGCACCTGCTCGCGGCGCTCGCCACCGCGCGTGGCCTTTCGTGGCGCGACCGCCTCGCCGCCGCCCGCTTCGCCCTCGCGGTCCGAAAAATTGGAGTCCGACACCCATTTCCGCCGGCGAGAAAAATGGTGTCGGAGTCGAATTTAACGGTCGACCAGTTGCTGGCGAAGCATGGCCAGACGCCCAAGCTGAACGCGCTGCTCTGGGGGCCGCTCTGCGTGGCGGCGCTGAACACGCCGTTGGCGGAAGCGGACGCGCAGGTGTTCGCGAGCGTGTTGCACGATGCCCTTTTCCAGCGCCGCGAGGATTCCGACCTGCTGGTGCCCGCGGTGGACCTCTCCGCGCTCTTTCCGGATGCGGCGCTCGCATGGCTCGGCGAGCGCGGGTGCGAGATCGTCCTCGGATCGCGCGTGACTTCCGTGGTCGCCGAAGGAAACGGGTGGATGTTGTCGTCCACGACGGGCAAGGGCCGTGCGTTCGACGCAGTGGTCTGCGCGACGGCGCCGTTCCAGGTCGCCACGTTGATCGAGGATTGCCACGAGCTTTCTGCACTGTGCACCAGCCTGCAGGCGATGGAGCACCAGCCGATCTCCACCGTCTACCTCCAGTACGATCGCGGCGTGCGACTGCCGTTTCCGATGATCGGGCTCGCGGGCGGGCACGTCCAATGGTTCTTCGACCGCGAGGCGCTCTCCGGCGCGCGCGGACTCATCGCCGCGGTGATCTCCGCGTCCGGGCCGCACCTCGAGCTCGACAACGACGTCCTCTGCACCCTCGCCCATCGCGAGCTGGTCGAGGCAGTGGGCCCCCTGCCCGCGCCCCTGTGGGGCAAGGCGATCACCGAGAAGCGCGCGACCTTCGCCTGCAAGCCCGGCGCATTCCGCCCGGGCAACGCCACCGCGGCGAAAGGGTTCTACCTTGCCGGCGACTACACCGAGAGCCGCCACCCCGCGACGCTCGAGAGCGCGATCGTGAGCGGCCTCGAAGCGGCGAAGCGTGTCACTCAAAATCCATGAGCGAAAAAGATATTCCCGGCGAATACGCGCCCGCGCCCAACCTCCTTGCAGGCCGAGTGATCCTCGTGACCGGTGCCGGCCAGGGCCTCGGCCGAGCGGTGGCGCTTGCCTGCGCCCGCCACGGCGCGACCCTCGTCCTCCTCGGCCGCAAGCAGGAGAAGCTGGAGGGCGTCTACGACGAGATCGTCGCGGCGGGGCTGCAGAAGCCGGCGATCGTGCCGCTCGACCTCGCCAGCGCGGGGACCGCGGAATTCGAGCAGGTGGCCGCACTCATTCGCCGCGACCTGAAGGGCCTGGCCGGCATCGCCCATTGCGCGAGCCACTTCGTGCCCCTGGGTCCGCTCGGCAACCAGACGCTCGAGCAGTGGACCACGCTGCTGCGCGTGAACCTGGCGGCACCCTTCGCTCTCACCCGCGCGTGCCTGCCGCTCCTCGCCGCGGCGGCCGATTCTTCCGTGGTGCTCACGGGCGAAACGCACGGCGCCCACCCCAAGGCATACTGGGGCGGTTTCGCGGTGTCGAAGTCCGGCCTTTCCACCCTTGCAGCGGTTTGGGCGGACGAGCTCGAGCACCTCGGCAAGCCGAGAATCAATGTCCTGATTCCCGGTCCCATCGCAAGCCCGCAGCGCGCGCAAAGCCATCCCGGCGAAGATCGAGCTCGATTGCGCGTCCCGGAGGTCGCAGCGCAGTCCTTTCTTTACCTGCTGGGCCCCGATGGCGCACGGCTGAGCGGAAAGACCCTGCAGCTCTAGCGCCAAAGGGAGCTTTTTTGCCGCCCAATCGGTTAAACTAGGATTCGCCCGAATTTCGCACCGTAAGTCCCTGCATTACCACAACTAATAGCGAGGCCGGCTCCCCGCCGCTCATGCCCAGGTCGCACGATGCAAGACACGGCAAATAGAACCTTCATCTGCAGCGTCGTGTTCATCGACCTGGTGGGTTACTCGAAGAAGCCGGTCACCGAGCAGATCCGCCTCAAGACGAGCCTCACCAACAACCTCTCGGAAGCGATCAAGGACATCCCGGTCAACGACCGGATCATCCTCGACACCGGCGACGGCGCGGCGATCAGCTTCCTCGGCGATCCTGAAGACGCGCTCTTCGTGACCCTGTCACTGCGCGAGGCGATCGTGCGGGACAACGCCGCCGCCACCGCGGCGACGACCGGCGCCGAGGCCTCCAGCGACGACCTGGTGCGCATGGGCATCAACCTGGGCCCGGTGAAGCTGGTGAAGGACATCAACGGGCACCCGAACATCATCGGCGACGGCATCAACGTGGCGCAACGCATCATGAGCTTCGCACGCCCGGGGCAGATCGTCGTGTCGCGCTCGTATTACGACGTGGTATCGAACCTCGCCGGCGAGTACGCCAAGCTCTTCTCGTACGAAGGCTCGCGCACCGACAAGCACGTGCGCGAGCACGAGATCTACGTGGTCGGCCACCACGAGGGCGCGCTGCAGAAGGCGAAGGACGGCATGCGCGACCGCGCCTCGTCCACCATCCCCAACCAGGCCGCACGCCGCACCGGCACCCATGGCGCGGGTGGCGGCATCGGCTCCTCGACCGTCACGCTCACCATTCCCTCCTTCGTCCAGGACAAGAAGAAGCTGAGCATCATCGCCGGCGCCCTGTCGGTCGTCGTGCTGGTCCTGCTGATCCTGTTCGTCACCAAGAAGCCGTCGACGCCCGATGGCCTTGTCGCAGCCGCGCCCGCGACGAGCACCGGGTCGCCGAAGGCCGCGGCAATGCCCGCCCCGGCGCCGACTCCCGTGCCCGAACCGGTGAAGGTCGTCGAACCGGCCAAGCCGGAGGCCAACGTGCTCGACCCCAAGCCGTCGGCCTCGCAGATCCCCGCGGCGGCGCCGCCGGAAGCGCCAAGGAAAGACGCGCCCAGGGCCTCCGAGGCTGCGAAGGCCGATGCACCCAAGGCAGAAAAGGGCGACCCCACCAAGGCCGCGACGCCGGGCGCCCCCCCGGCAACGCTGGTGTTCTCCATCCAGCCCTGGGGGGAAGTCTTCGTGGACGGAAAGTCGCGCGGAGTCACGCCGCCGATGAAGTCGCTCAAGCTCGCCCCGGGCAAGTACAGGCTCGAGGTGAAGAACACGACTTTCCCGGTCCACACCGAACAACTCGATCTCAAGACCCGTGACGAGATCACCGTGCGCCATAGGTTCCAGTGATGACCCCCATCCGCCTGCACGTCCTGCTCTCGCTCCTTTTCCTTGCCGCCTGCGCCGAGATGCCGAAGACCGGAGACCCTGCTCCCAAGCCGGTGTCGCCGCAAATCACCGAGGACTCGTTGCGCAAGCGCGCCGAGGAACAACTCGCTCAGGGTGTCGCGCAGTACCAGACCGGTGAGTTCGACAACGCGGTGCGCACCCTTACCGCCTCGCTCGAGCACGGCATGTTGACCAAGGTCGACCAGTCGCGCGCGCGCAAATTCCTCGCCTTCAGCCACTGCGTCTCCGGCCGCGACGTCCCCTGCCGCGCGGAATTCCGCCGCGCCTTCGAGATCAATCCGGACTTCGTGCTCACCGCGGCCGAGGACGGCCATCCGACCTGGGGCCCGGTCTATCGCGACGTGCGCACGCAGCTGATCTCCGAGCGCGAGGCGGCCCAGGGGCGCAAGAACACCCGGGCGCTGCCGAAGGCGGAGCAGATGCTCGCCGACGGCATCGTGAAGTACGACTCCGGCGACTACGACGCCTCCCTCAAGCTGCTCGAGAGCGCGCTTAAGGAGGGCCTCAAGGATAAGCCCGACCAGGTGCGCGCCATGAAGCACATGGCGTTCAACTTCTGCCTCAAGGACAAGTACCGCGAGTGCCGCGCCGAGTTCGTGAAGATCTACGAGGTGGACGAGAACTTCGACCTCACGCCGGCCGAGGCGGGCCACCCGTCCTGGACCAAGACCTTCGCCGCCGCCAAGGTGCAGGCGAAGAAAGCCCAGCAGGACAAGGCCACCCGCGAGGCCCGCGAGAAGGCCAAGGCCCCGCCAGCCGCGGCGGTGCCCAAGAAGAACTGAAGATGCTGTCGACGCTTGGCCGCTACAAGATCATCTCCGAGATCGGTCAGGGAGCGATGGGTGTCGTCTACAAGGCGGTGGACCCGATCATCGACCGCACGGTGGCGATCAAGACCATCAACCTGAACCTCTCGCGCCAGGAGCTCGAGGAGTACGAGGCGCGCTTCCAGCAGGAGATCAAGGCCGCCGGGCGCCTGAACCACCCCAACATCGTCACCATCTACGACGTCGGCAAGACCGACGCGGTCGCCTACATGGCGATGGAATTCCTCGAGGGCCTCGAGTTCAAGGACATCATCGCGTCCGGCACCGTGATGCCCGCCGACCAGGTGGTGGACATCATCTCGCAGGTGGCCGACGGGCTCTGGTTCGCGCACCAGCAGGACATCGTGCACCGGGATGTCAAGCCCTCCAACATCATGGTGATGAAGGGCGGGATCGCGAAGATCACCGACTTTGGCATCGCGCGCCTGCCGAATTCCGCGGTGAAGACGATGACGGGCCTGATCCTGGGGTCGCCGCGCTACATGTCGCCCGAGCAGGTGATCGGCAAGACGATCGACGCGCGGAGCGATATCTTCTCGCTCGGCGTCGTGCTCTACGAGGGGCTCACCGCGGTGGCGCCCTTCGACGGCGACAACGTGAACGCCATCATGTACGCGACGGTGAACACCACCCCGCCGCCGCCCTCGCAGCACAACCGCACCGTGCCGGCGATGCTGGACCTGATCGTCGCCAAGGCGATGGCGAAGCTGCTCGAGGACCGCTACCAGACGATCAAGGAGCTGGCCGACGACCTGCGCGAGGTCCGCCGGCAGATCGACTCCACCCGCCCGGCGGCCGCCCTCAAGGCGACCAGCGCGCCGCCCCAGCCGCGCCCCGCCGCGCCCACCGCGCCGCTGCTGCAGCACGAGGTGGACACGGCGACGATGCCGATGCACGGCGACACCGCGAAGAAGGACGACGACGCGAAGGCCGTGCCGCTCGCCAAGACGTTCGACTCGTTCGACGCGACGCTGCGCCTGGCGGCGATGACCGACCAGACCGAGGACTTCCGCGACTACATCACGCAGACGCAGAAGATGCGCGCGTACAAGGGCAAGATCGAGTCCACGAG
>JBKJTM010000146.1:0-9732 GCA_046590805.1 Usitatibacter sp. | reverse complement strand
GGAAAGACGGCCCCGTGCGTCCCGGCAATTTCGCTGAGAACCCATGACGCTTAGCCGATTCTTCGACAACCGCAATACTCTCGGGCTCATTTTCATGGTGCCCGCGGGATTGATCCTGCTCGTGTTCCTGACCTACCCGCTTGGGCTGGGCACCTGGCTGGGTTTCACGGACGCCAAGATCGGGCGTTCCGGCGAATGGGTCGGATTCGAGAACTTCGCCTTCCTGTTTGGCGACAGTGTTGCGCGCCTTTCTCTTTTCAACACCCTTTTCTACACGATCGTCGCAAGCATCGTTAAATTCGTTTTCGGTCTGTGGCTCGCGCTGCTGCTGAACAAGACCCTGCCGTTCCAGGCGTTCGTTCGCGCCGTGGTGCTGCTGCCTTTCATCGTGCCCACTGCCCTGTCGGCCCTCGCGTTCTGGTGGCTGTACGACGCACAGTTCTCGGTGCTTTCCTGGGCACTGGTAAAAATGGGGGTCATCGACAACTACATCACCTTCCTTGGAGACCCGTGGCTGGCGCGTGGTTCGGTGATCGCCGCGAACATCTGGCGCGGCGTGCCTTTTGTTGCAATCACCCTGTTGGCAGGCCTGCAGACCATCTCCCCCTCCCTCTATGAAGCCGCGTCCCTGGACGGCGCCACCGAGTGGCAGAAATTCTGGCATGTAACGCTGCCCATGCTCACGCCGATCATTGCTGTGGTGATGACGTTCTCGGTACTGTTCACCTTCACCGACTTTCAACTGATCTACGTGCTCACGCGCGGCGGACCACTGAACGCGACCCACCTCATGGCTACGCTCTCGTTCCAGCGCGCGATCCTGGGAGGCGCGCTCGGCGAAGGCGCGGCGCTCGCCACTGCGATGGTGCCGTTTCTGCTTGCGGCAATCCTGTTTTCTTATTTCGGTCTGCAAAGACGCGCCTGGCAACAGGGAGGCTCGGACAAATGAGCGATAAAGCGCCGGACACGGTGGGGATGGACTATCTGCAGTCGCTGCCCAGGCGGTGGGTCACGGTCTATATTCCGATGATCGTGTTCCTGATCATTCTGCTGTTTCCGTTCTACTGGATGGCGATGACCGCATTCAAGCCAAACGAGGAACTGGTATCGCGCGCAGCGAATCCGTTCTGGATCGTGACCCCAACCCTGGCTCACTTCGAGAAACTGCTTTTCCGCACCGACTATCCGCAGTGGATGTGGAACACCGTCCTCGTATCGGTCGTGTCGACCTTCGCATCGCTGGCCGCAAGCGTCTTTGCCGCTTACGCGATCGAGCGGCTGCGCTTCAGGGGCGCCAAGCAGACCGGCCTCGCCATTTTCCTTGCGTACCTGGTGCCTCCTTCGATCCTGTTCATTCCACTGGCCTCGATCGTCGTGCAACTCGGCCTCTTCGACACCCGCTGGGCGCTGATCCTCACCTACCCGACTTTCCTGATCCCGTTCTGCACCTGGCTCCTGATGGGCTATTTCAGGTCGATTCCCTACGAGTTGGAGGAATGCGCCCTCATCGACGGGGCCACGCGCTGGCAGATTCTCGTGAAGATCATCCTCCCGCTCGCCGTCCCCGGCCTCATCTCGGCGGGGATCTTCGCTTTCACGCTGTCCTGGAACGAATTTATCTATGCGCTCACTTTCGTGTCGTCCTCCGAAACCAAGACGGTGCCCGTAGGCGTGGTCACGGAACTGGTTGAAGGGGACGTGTACCACTGGGGCGCGCTCATGGCCGGTGCGCTGCTCGGGTCGCTGCCGGTGGCGGTGCTGTACTCGTTCTTCGTCGAGTACTACGTCTCGGGCATGACCGGGGCGGTGAAGGAATAATCAGGGAGCCTTGCTTCAATGAACCAGCTCGATTTCAAGGGCCGCACTGCGGTCGTTACCGGGGGTATGCAGGGCATCGGCGCAGCCATCGTCAAGCGCCTGGAATCCTCGGGGGCAAAAGTGCGTGTCTGGGACCTGGATGCGAAGGACAAGGTCGACGTGGCCGACCCGGCGTCGGTCGAGCGCGCAACGGCAAAGGCGATGGCCGATCTGGGCAAGATCGACGTGCTCGTCAACAACGCAGGCATCGCCGGCATGAACAAGCCGACCATCGACTACCCGGTGGAGGAATGGCTGCGCGTCATGTCGATCAACCTGACCAGCCAGTTCCTGTGCTGCCGCGCGGTCGCGCCACACATGGTGAAGGCGGGCTACGGCCGCATCGTAAATATCGCCTCGGTCGCCGGCAAAGAGGGGAACCCCAACGCTGTTGCATATTCGGCCTCGAAAGCCGGCGTGATCTCGCTCACCAAGTCGCTCGGCAAGGAACTCGCGCAGGCCGGGGTGCTGGTCAACTGCGTGACGCCGGCGGCGGCAAAGACCGCGATCTTCGATCAGATGACCGAGCAGCACATCAACTACATGCTCTCCAAGATCCCCATGAACCGCTTTGTCCAGGTGGACGAAATCGCAGCTCTGGTCGGCTGGCTGGCCTCCGAGGATTGTTCTTTCTCCACCGGCGCAGTGTTCGACATTTCCGGCGGCCGGGCCACCTACTAACCCGCAAAGGCACACAGCGATGGCAACCAAGAAGAAGAACAGCCTGCGCAGCACCCAGTGGTTCGGCCGGGACGACATCTACGGCTTCATCTACCGCAGCTGGATGAAGAACAAGGGCATCCCGCACGACCAGTTCGACGGCCGGCCGGTGATCGGCATCTGCAACACCTGGTCGGAGCTCGTGCCCTGCAATTCGCACTTCCGCGTGATTGCGCAGCATGTGAGGGATGGCGTGCTGGAAGCCGGGGGCTTTCCGCTCGAGTTTCCGGTCATGTCGCTCGGCGAAACGCTGCTGCGCCCCACGGCCATGCTCTACCGCAACCTCGTCAGCATGGACGTGGAGGAATCGATCCGCGGCAACCCGCTGGATGGCGTCGTGCTGTTGGTCGGGTGCGACAAGACCACGCCCGCGCTGCTCATGGGCGCCTCGAGCGTAGACCTGCCGACGGTCGCCGTCTCCGGCGGTCCGATGCTTTCCGGCAAGTACCGCGGCACCGACATCGGATCGGGCACCAACGTGTGGTCGATGTCCGAGGACCTGCGCGCCGGCAAGATCTCTCAGGAGGAGTTCCACGAAGCCGAATCCTGCATGCATCGCTCGCATGGGCATTGCATGACGATGGGCACGGCCTCGACGATGGCCTCGATGGTCGAAGCGCTGGGCGTCGGGATGCCGGGTAACGCCGCGATCCCCGCAGTGGACGCGCGTCGCTACGTGCTTGCGCGCGAGGCCGGACGCCGCGCGGTCGAGATGGTGCGCGAGAAGATGAACCTTTCGAAGATCCTCACGCGCCAGGCGTTCGAGAACGCGATCCGCGTCAATGCAGCGATCGGGGGGTCCACGAACGCGGTGATCCATCTCATTGCGATCGCGCGCAGGATAGGCGTGGACCTCAAGCTCGAGGACTGGGACAAGTTCGGGCGCGGCATCCATACGCTCGTTAACCTGATGCCCAACGGCAAGTACCTCATGGAGGACTTCTACTATGCGGGCGGCTTGCCCGTAGTCCTTCGTGAGCTGGGCCGCAACGGCAAGCTGCACAAGGACGCCCTGACGGTCAACGGCAAGTCGATCTGGCAGAACAACAAGGACGCGCCTTGCCATAACCTCGACGTCATCCACACCTTCGACAAGCCCTTCAAGAAGAACACCGGCATCGCTGTGCTGCGCGGCAACCTCTGCCCGGATGGCGCGATCATCAAACCCTCGGCGGCCACGCCGAAGCTCATGAAGCACAAGGGCCGCGCGGTCGTGTTCGAGAACATCGAGGATTTCCACACGCGCATCGATGACCCTAAACTCGAAATCGACGCCAGCTCCGTGATGGTCCTCAAGAACTGCGGGCCGCGCGGTTACCCGGGCATGGCGGAGGTCGGCAACATGCCGTTACCGCCGCGGCTGCTCAAAAAGGGCATCACCGACATGGTGCGCATCTCGGACGCTCGCATGAGCGGCACCGCCTACGGAACGGTGGTGCTGCACGCCGCGCCCGAGGCCGCCGCCGGGGGGCCGCTCGCGCTGGTGCGCGAGGGCGACCTCATCGAGCTCGACGTCTCGAAGCGAAAGCTCCATTTGCACGTGAGCGACGCGGAGCTGGCGAAGCGACGCAAAGCGTGGAGGCCGCCCAAGCCGCCGATGGCGCGTGGCTACTGGAAGCTCTACGTGGACCACGTGAACCAGGCGAGCGAGGGCGCCGACCTCGACTTCCTGGTGGGCAAGAGCGGCTCCGACGTGCCGCGCGACAACCATTGATGGCGCGGTTCCTGATCACCGACTGCGATTTCCCCAATGTCGACCTCGAGCTCGAGCTTTTCCGCGACGCCGGCATGGAAGTCGCCACCGCCCAATGCCGCACGGCGGAGGACGTCATCGCGGCATCCGCCGGCTGCCAGGGGCTCCTTACCCAGTACGCGCCGATCAACGCGCGTGTGTTCGCGGCGCGACCGGAGATCCGCATCGTGAGCCGCCTGGGTGCGGGTTACGACACCGTGAACACCGCGGACGCGCGCCGCTTCGGCGTCTGGGTGGCGAATTCTCCCGACTACGGCGTCGGCGAGGTGGCGACGCACGCCCTCGCCCTGGCGCTGTCGCTCGTTCGACACCTGCCGCGCTACGAGCGCGAGATCCGCGCGGGCACCTGGCACTACGCCTCCACCGGCGGGCTCGCCCGCGCCGCGGAGCTCACCCTGGGCATCCTCGGCCTGGGCCGCATCGGTAAGCGCCTCTCGTACATGGCGCGCAACATCTTCGGCCCGGTCATCGCCTGCGACCCCTACCTCATCGATGGCGACTTTCCCGCCTACGTGCGGCGAGTCTCGAAGGAGGAGCTGTTCCGCAAGGCCGACATCGTCTCGCTGCACGTGCCGCTCACCGACGAGACGCGCGGCCTCGTGGACTCGCACCTCCTGTCGATCATGCGCAAGGGTTCGTTCCTGGTGAACACCTCTCGCGGGGCGGTGCTGGTGGTCGACGACGTGCTGGCCGCCCTCGATGGGGGCCGGCTGGAGGGTGCGGCGCTCGACGTGCTGCCGGAAGAGCCGCCCGCGGCGGGGCATCCCATCCTCAGCCACCCGCGCGTGGTGCTCACCCCCCATGCCGCCTTCTACTCGGTCGAGGGCGAGCGGGAGCTGCGGCGCAAAGCGGCGCAGAATCTCATCGACTGGGCAACGTTCGGCCGACCGAAGTACGTCGTCGTCGAAGGCCGGGGAGAGGGTCGCGCCTGATGGCATCCGTCAGCATTCGCAACATCCACAAGCATTTCGGCGGCACGCACGTGATCCGCGGCGTCGACATCGAGATCGCGGACGGTGAGTTCGCGGTTTTGGTGGGCCCCTCGGGCTGCGGAAAGTCGACGCTGCTGCGCATGATCGCGGGGCTGGAAGAGATCGGCAGCGGCGAGATTGCGATCGGCGGGCGGGTGGTGAACGACGTGCAGCCCAAGGAGCGCGACATCGCGATGGTGTTCCAGAACTACGCGCTCTACCCGCACATGACGGTGCGCGACAACATGGCGTTCAGCATGCTGCTCGCCAAGCGCCCGCGCGCGGAGATCGACGAGCGGGTCGCCAAGGCGGCGTCGATCCTCGGCCTCACAGACCTTCTCGCCCGCTACCCACGCCAGCTTTCCGGTGGCCAGCGCCAGCGTGTCGCCATGGGCCGTTGCATCGTGCGCGACCCGCAGGTATTCCTCTTCGACGAGCCCCTCTCCAACCTGGACGCGAAGCTCCGCGTGGCGATGCGCACCGAGCTGAAGGAGCTGCACCAGAGGCTCAAGACCACTTCCGTCTACGTGACCCACGACCAGATCGAGGCGATGACCATGGCCGACCAGATCGTGGTGATGCGTGACGGCCTGGTCGAGCAGCGCGGCAAGCCGCTCGATCTCTACGACCAACCGGCCAACCTGTTCGTCGCCGGCTTCATCGGTTCTCCCGCGATGAATTTCGTCCCCGGAACCTTGAGGCTTGCCAACGGAGCGGCCCGCGTCGAGCTTGCCGTCGGCATCTCGCTCCCCGCGCCCCGCGACGCCGCCGGCGAGGACGGCCAGTCTGTCGTCTTCGGCACCCGCCCCGAGCACTTGTCGCTCGCCCCCGAAGGCCAGGGGATGCCCGCGCAGGTCGTGGTGGTCGAGCCTACGGGCGCCGACACCCAGGTGTTCGCCAAGATGAACGGCATCGACATGACCGCGGTGGTACGCGAGCGGCACGACTTCCATGCGGGCGAGGCGATCCGGCTGCTGCCGGACCACGAACGCACCCACTTGTTCGATGCAGCTACGGGAAGGACGTTGAGAGCGCAGTAACCACGAGGAGGAGAGAGCGATGACAAAGTTCACGAGACGGGATTTCCTGAAGGGAACGGCAGGGACCGCGGTGGCGGGCACGCTGGGCGCAGGCGGGGCGACGTGGTCCGATGACGCGTGGGCGCAGGGCAAGTGGGTGCCGGAGAAGGGCGCCAAGCTGCGCGTGCTGCGCTGGAAGCGCTTCGTGCAGGGCGACGAGGACATGTGGCTCGCCAACACCAAGAAATTCGCCGAGAAGTTCAAGGTCGATGTCCGCGTCGACAGCGAGGGCTGGGAGGACGTGCGGCCCAAGGCGGCGGTGGCGGCGAACGTCGGCAGCGGGCCGGACATCATCATCTCGACCTTCGAGGATGCGCACCAGTATCCGGACAAGCTCACCGACGTGACCGACGTCTGCAACTACCTCGGCGGCAAGTACGGCGGCTGGTACGACGTCTGCAAGGAGTACTGCACCGAGAAGGGCAAGTGGGTCGCGGTGCCGATGGGCTGCGCGGGCAACTCCGTCGTGCACCGCATCGGGACGATGAAGGAAGCGGGCTTCAGCGAGTTTCCGAAGGACCTGGCCGGCTTCCTCAAGCTCGCCCAGGCGTACAAGGCGAAGGGCATGCCCCCGGGTTTCGCGCTCGGCAACGCTACCGGCGACGGCAACGTGTGGACTCACTGGCTGGTGTGGTCGCACGGCGGCAAGATGGTCGACCAGAAGGGCAACGTGGTGATCGTGAGCCCCGAAACCGAGGCGGCGCTCAACTACGGCAAGCAGCTCTACGAGACCTTCGTTCCCGGAACGCTGGCGTGGCTCGATCCGAACAACAACAAGGCGTTCCTCGACGGCCAGATCGGGATGACCACCAACGGCATCTCGGTGTACTACGCGGCGAAGAACTCGACCGACCCCAAGATCAAGGCGATGGTGGACGACATCGGCCACGCCAACCTGCCGATCGGGCCCGTGGGCAAGCCAACGGAGCTGAACCTGTTTTTCCCGATGATGATCTTCAAGCATTCGAAGTTCCCGAATGCGGCGAAGGCCTACCTCGCTTTCATGATGGAGAAGGAGCAATACGAGCCGTGGCAGGCGGCCTCCATCGGCTACGTGTCCCATCCGCTCAAGGCGTACGAGCAGAGCCCGCTGTGGAAGTCGGATCCCAAGAACCTCCCCTATCGCGACTCGATGAAGATCATGCTGCCCAACGGCTACTCGGGCCCCATGGGCTACGCGTCGGCCGCGACGATGGCCGACTTCATCATGGTCAACATGGTGGCGGAGGCGGTCTCGGGCTCGAAGACGCCGAAGGAGGCGATGGACAGGGCGAAGGCGCGCGCGGAAAGGTACTACAAGGTGTGATTGGGTACCGGCCTTCGCCGGTACGACGTCGCCCCGGCGAAGGCCGGGGCCCAATATGAGACGACTCCTCAACAACCGGCACTTCCTCGGGCTGCTCTTCATGCTGCCCGCGGGAGTGCTGTTGCTGGTGTTTCTCACCTATCCGCTGGGACTCGGTACCTGGCTCGGCTTCACCGACACCAAGGTGGGCCGCGCCGGGATCTGGGTCGGCCTCGATAACTACAAGTTCCTCTGGGGCGACGAGGTCACCCGCCTCGCCCTCTTCAATACGCTCTTCTACACCTTCGTGGCGAGCGTCTTCAAGTTCGTGCTGGGACTCTGGCTCGCGATGCTGCTGAACCGCCACATCCCGTTCAAGTCGTTCTTCCGTGCCGTGATCCTGCTGCCGTTCATCGTCCCCACCGCGCTTTCCGCCATCGCCTTCTGGTGGATCTACGACGCGCAGTTCTCGATCGTGAGCTGGGTGCTGGTGAAGATGGGCATCATCGATACCTACATCGATTTCCTCGGGCAGCCCTGGCTCGCGCGGCTGTCCACCATCGCGGCCAACATCTGGCGCGGCGTACCGTTCGTGGCGATCTGCCTGCTCGCGGGGCTGCAGACGATCTCGCCCTCGCTCTACGAGGCCGCGGCGCTCGACGGCGCCACGCCCTGGCAGCGCTTCCGCTACGTGACGCTGCCGCTCCTCACGCCGATCATCGCGGTGGTGATGACCTTCTCGGTCCTGTTCACCTTCACCGACTTCCAATTGATATATGTGCTGACGCGCGGCGGACCGCTGAATTCGACCCATCTCATGGCGACACTTTCCTTCCAGCGCGCGATCTCCGGCGGCTCGCTGGGCGAGGGCGCGGCGATCGCCACCGCGATGGTGCCTTTCCTGCTCGCGGCGATCCTCTTCAGCTACTTCGGCCTGCAGCGGCGCGCGTGGCAGCAGGGCGGGAGCGACAAGTGAGCCAGACCCCCGATAGCACCGGCATGGGCTATCTCGATTCGCGCATGCGGCGGATCGTGACGCTGTACATCCCGCTCGGGATATTCGTGTTCGTGCTGCTCTTCCCGTTCTACTGGATGGCGACCACGTCCTTCAAGCCGAACGCCGAGCTCCTCAGCCGCGAGGGCAACCCCTTCTGGGTGGCGAACCCGACCCTCGCGCACTTCGAGCACCTGCTCTTCAGGACGCCGTATCCCGAGTGGATGTGGAACACCATCGTGATCTCGGTGGTGTCGACGTTCGCCTCCCTCACCGCGAGCGTCTTCGCCGCCTATTCGATCGAGCGCCTGCGCTTCCGCGGCTCGCGCCAGGTCGGGCTCGCGATCTTCCTCGCCTACCTGGTGCCGCCCTCGATCCTCTTCATCCCGCTCGCCGCCATCGTCTTCAAGCTGGGGCTCTTCGACACGCGCTGGGCGCTGATCCTCACCTATCCCACGTTCCTCATCCCGTTCTGCACCTGGCTGCTGATGGGCTACTTCCGCTCGATCCCCTACGAGCTCGAGGAGTGCGCGCTCATCGACGGCGCGACCCGCTGGCAGATCCTGGTGAAGATCATCCTGCCCCTCGCGGTGCCGGGCCTCATCTCCGCGGGCATCTTCGCCTTCACGCTGTCGTGGAACGAGTTCATCTACGCGCTCACCTTCGTTTCGTCCTCCGAAGTGAAGACGGTGCCCGTGGGGGTGATCACCGAACTGGTGGAGGGCGACGTCTACCACTGGGGGGCGCTCATGGCGGGGGCGCTGCTGGGGTCGCTCCCCGTGGCGGTGCTGTATTCCTTCTTCGTGGAGTACTACGTCTCCGGGATGACGGGCGCCGTCAAGGAGTGATGCCGGCAGCGCCTCTCGGATAAGATGCGCCCGACCGTGGACCACGCGGGCAGCGATGGGGGGCTCCATGCAGAACTACTACGAGCTGCTCGGCGTGTCGCGCGAAGCGACGCCGCGCATCGTCACCATCGCCTATGAGGGCAAGGTGAAGGCGCTGGCCAGGTCCGGGCTTCCCGATGCCGAGCGCCAGGCCGAGGAGGGCGCCGCTTTCCGCGACCAGGCGCG
>JBKJTM010000085.1:0-2742 GCA_046590805.1 Usitatibacter sp. | reverse complement strand
CTTGTCGTTCCTCGTCCCTTGCTCGCTGCTCACCATCTATCCGCACGTCTACAAAAAGCTCGCCTACGACCCCATGCGTGACTTCGCGCCGGTGAGCACCATCGCCCATGGCGACTTCGCCCTCAGCGTCGGGCCTATGGTTCCGGAGAGCGTGAAAACGCTTCCAGAGCTTGTGGCGTGGCTCAAGGCGAATCCGAAGATGGCCTTCTTCGCCTCGCCGGCCGCCGGCGCGACGCCTCACTTTGTCGGCATGATGTTTGCGCGCGCGGCGGGCCTCGAACTCACTCATGCCAGCTACCGAGGGGATGCCCCTGGCATTCAGGATCTGCTCGGCGGGCAGATCGCCTGCAGCGTCAACAACATTGGCGTGGTTCTTCCCCATCTGAAGAGCGGCAGGGCGCGTGTGCTGGCGACGTCCGGCGCGAAGCGCTCGAGGTTCACCCCGAACGTTCCAACCTTCATCGAGGCGGGATTCAAGGATGTCGAAGCCCAGGAGTGGTTCGGATTCATGATGCCCTCCAAGGTACCTGCAGCAATCGTCGACAAGTTCGCGAGTGCCGTGGAGGAGGTGGTGAAGCAGAAAGAGGTGGCCGAGAAGTTCAGCGAGTTCTCCTTCGAGCCGGTCACGCTCAGGACTACCGAGTTCGCGACGCTGCTGAAGAACGACACCGCGCGCTGGGCTTCGGTGGTCAAGGCTTCCGGCTTCCAGCTCGACGAATGAGCTTGTCGGTCTCCCATGAACGCACCGGTACGTGCGACGCACTCTTCTTGTTGGGAAAGACATGACAGCCATCGCTGTACCTTGGAGTGACGTGGATTCCGGGTAGAGCGCCGACGAAGACCCATTGCCGGCGGAACTGCCCGGGATCTCCTTTGGCGCCGCCTGGGTCGTGGTGTGCGAGGGCATCGGCCTCTTGAGCATTCCACTGGATCCGCCGGACGCGCGCTAGGGAAGGTCTGAACAACGTGCCGGCGCGATCACGTCGGACCCGTCGGACCTGCGCGAGCGCAAGATCGGACTTGCGCTGCGCCGTTTCGAGCGGCCTTGGCCGCCCTTCGAGAGCCTCATGCCGTTCTCAGACGGACTGCTCCCATCGTCAACAAGCGTCGTCGCGCCATCCATAGGTTGGACAGCGCGAACAGCGTGACCACGTGTGCAGTGTTCTTGGCCAGCCCGCGGAAGCGCACCTTCGTCAAACCGAACTGGCGCTTGATGACGCGGAACGGGTGCTCGACCTTGGCGCGCACGCTGGCCTTGCGGTGTTCGTGCTTCTGCACGGCCGCCTTGCGCCGCCCCTCGGGCAGCTTGGCGATGTCGCTCGGGCGGGCAGCGATGTGCCACTGCAGATCTCTACGTTCCACATAAGCCTGCGCACCGCGGTAGCCCGAGTCGGCCCACACGTGCTGTTCCTTGCCGTGCAGCAGGTCGGCAACCTGCTCGACATCGGACTCGTTGGCTGGCGTCGCGGCGACCGTGTGCACCAGGCCGCTCGCGGCATCTACCGCGATGTGCGCCTTCATGCCGAAGTGCCACTGGTTGCCCTTCTTGGTCTGGTGCATCTCCGGGTCGCGCTCGCCCTGCTGGTTCTTCGTCGAGCTGGGCGCGGCGATGATGGTGGCGTCGACGATGCTTCCCTTCTTGAGCAGCAGGCCCTTGCGCTCGAGGTGCTTGTTGACCGTGGCCAGAATGTCCTCGGCCAAGTCGTTGGCCTCGAGCAGGTGGCGAAAGTTGAGGACGGTGGTCTCGTCGGGGATCGGCTCGCTCAGGCTCAGGTGCGCGAAGGCCCGCAGCGAGGCAATCTCGTACAGCGCTTCTTCCATCGCCGGGTCGCTCAGCGCGAACCAGTTCTGCATCAGGTGCACGCGCAGCATCGAAGCCAGCGGGTACGGCCTACGGCCGCGGCCCGCCATCGGGTAGTGCGGCTCGATCAGGTCGAGCAGTGCCTTCCACGGCACGACCTGCTCCATCTCTTCGAGGAACACCTCGCGCCGGGTCTTCTTGCGCTTGCCGGCGTACTCGGCGTCCGAGAAACTGATCTGACCCATCGTGCTGCTCGCTCCTTGCGGACTCAACGATCACATGGCATGGTCGGTGGACTTGTTCAGACCTTCCCTAGACGCCGCACGGCCTCGTCAGCTGATGCGATCGAGCTGGGGCTAACGCTGCGCCCGCGACCGGGTGGTCGGGCCGGCGACGATTGGCGCATGCTCGAGCCGTCGTCCACGGCGGTGATAACCCTTTCGAACTGTCGGTATACGATAGTCTATATAGTCATATATATATTGTTAAGCAGTAGAGCGTATGAAAGACGTCAGTCAACAGTTCGTCGATCCGAGGAGCGGCGGGCGCCCCGCCCGGACTGTGCTGGCGCGGCTTTGGATTCTGTCGAGGGTTCGCGATGATCTTCCGCCAGTTGTCTGAACCGATTTCGAACACCTACACGTACCTGCTGGGTTGCAAAACCACCGGCGAGGCGATCTTGATCGACCCGGTGGTCAACGCGATCGACCGCGACCTCGCGGTGCTTCAGTCCCTTGGCCTGAAGCTGACGCATACCGTGGATACCCACATCCATGCTGACCACATCACGGCCGCGCTGCATCTGAAGGAGCGGGTCGGCAGCAAGATCGCGGCCCCAGCCATTGACCGACTGCCCTGCGTCGACGTCGGCATCACCGAAGGCGTTCCGTTTCACGTCGGCGGTATCCGGTTGGACCCATTGCACACGCCGGGTCACACCG
>JBKJTM010000171.1:0-5919 GCA_046590805.1 Usitatibacter sp. | reverse complement strand
GTTACCTCCTGTACACCTTCAGCATCACGCATGCACGCACGGAACGCTTGCAGCACACCGCGATTCACTTCACTTGTCGTTCATCAAATGTTCTTGTGACAGTGCTTGACCTGCGGCCTCAGGGTTTCATCGCCAGCGCCGACTTCTCCGCGGCGCAGTCGAGCGGCGATTTGAGGCCAGCCGCGCGCGCAGCGGCGATTTCAAGTTTCGCTTGCGCCATTTGCGCCACGAAAACCGGGTCGGAATGCAGGCGGCTCACGCTCGCGGCGCCGACCACACGCCTGGCCTCGAGGTCGCTCCTCCAGTGGACGCGGCAGATGGCGCGGCTCTGTCCGTACTCGTAGCCGCGCGCCAGGATTGCGTCGGCGCGGTCGGGTGCGATCTCGGCGAGCGCGAGCGCCCAGGCCCAGCCGATCGACGCATGTCCGGAGGGATAGGCGTCAGGCCGCATCCGCGCCTCCTCACGGGGCGTGCAGCTCGCCTCCCTGGTGACCATGTAGGAGCGCGGGCGCTTGTACCTGGCCTTCGGCGTGTCGTTGGCGCGGCTCGAATCCATGCGGATGCGCCGCAGCAGCATGTTGAGGTGCGGCGTGGCCTCCGCGGAGATCGGCATGTCGAGGGCGCACGCGTCGTCTCCTCGTCTTTGGACCGCGTTAGACTACTTCAATGAGGGTTTCCGGCAAGCACTACCGCAGCATCTGGGCCGACGAAGCGCGCGACGCGGTGCACATCATCGACCAGTCGCGCCTGCCGCATGTGTTCGAGACGCTCCGGCTCGACTCCGCCGAGGCGGTGGCCGAGGCGATCAAGTTGATGCGCGTGCGCGGGGCGCCACTCATCGGCGTGAGCGCCGCGTTCGGCTTGGCGCTTGCCGCGACGCGCGACGGCTCCGACGCATCGATCTCGAAGGCCTCGAAGATCCTGCACGCGACGCGGCCGACGGCGGTGAACCTGTCGTGGGCGCTCACCCGCATGCGCAACCGGCTGAAGGATCTCGAGCCCAGGGAGCGCGGCGAGGCGGCCTGGGCCGAGGCGCAGAAGATCGCCGACGAGGACGTGGCGCTGAACGAAGCGATCGGCCGCCATGGGCTCGAGCTGCTGGTGCGCGAGCACGGCGAGCTCGACCGGCCGATCAATATCCTCACGCACTGCAACGCCGGCTGGATCGCCACTGTCGACTGGGGCACGGTCACCGCGCCGATCTTCATGGCGCACGACCTCGGCATCCCGATCCATGTCTGGGTCGATGAGACCCGCCCGCGTAATCAGGGCCTGCTCACCGCGTGGGAGCTGGCGGCCCATGGGGTTCCCCACACGCTGGTGGTGGACAACGCGGGCGGACATCTCATGCAGCACAAGAGGGTGGACCTGGTGATGGTCGGCGCCGACCGGGTGACGCGCCGCGGCGACGTCTGCAACAAGATCGGCACCTACCTCAAGGCGCTCGCGGCGCGCGACAACGCCATCCCCTTCTACGCGTGCGTGCCCTCGCCCACCATCGACTGGACCATCGAGGACGGCATCGAGGAGATCCCGATCGAGGAGCGCAGCGAGGAGGAGGTGCGCATGGTGCGCGGGCTCGACGCCGACGGGCGCTACGCGGAGGTCACCATCGCCGGGCCGGCGACGGCCGTGCTCAATCCCGCCTTCGACGTGACGCCGCACGACCTGGTCACCGGGATCATCACCGAGAAGGGCATCTCGCGCGCCTCCGAGGACGAGCTGCTCGCGTTCTGGGCGCGCGAGAAGCAGGACAAGGCCTACCTCACGTGATCCCGTCGGAGCGCGGCGTGCGCATGGCGCTGATGATGGCGGGGCGCCGGCTGGTCGAGCAGGGACTGTCGCCGGCGACCTCCGGCAACCTGAGCGCGCGCGCGAAGAACGGCTACATCATCACGCCGAGCGGTGCCGCCTACGACAGCGTGAGCCCCGAGGACCTGGTGTTCATGGGCGACGACTGGACGCACAGCGGCGGCCAGCGCCCCGCCTCCTCTGAATGGCGCCTGCACCGCGACATCTATCGCCGGCATCCCGAAGCCGAAGCGGTAATCCATGTGCACTCGCCCGCCGCGACCACGCTCGCATGCCTGCGCAGGACCATCCCGGCGTTCCACTACGAGGTCGCTTTCGGCGGCGGCAACGACATCCGCTGCGCCGACTACGCCACCTTCGGGACGCAGGAGCTATCGGATCACGCGCTCGCCGCCCTCGATTCCCGACGCGCGTGCCTGCTCGCCAACCATGGCCTGCTGGTGTTCGATCGCAGCGTGGGGGATGCTCGCCGCCTGGCCGAGCGCGTCGAGCACCTGGCGCTGCTCTACTGGCAGGCGCTGCAGATCGGCGAGCCGGTGCTTCTGCCCGACGACGAGATGGCGCGGGTGGTGGAGCGCTTCCGCGACTACGGCCGCGTGCCCGCCGAGAACGCCCGTCAGCGGGGAGAATAGGTGAGCAGCGTGAAGGTGCCCGGGAAATAGCGGTTCGGGTAGAAGGGCGCGGGGCCTGTGTTCACCTTTCGCGAGGGATCCACGGTGCCCTCGGCGGTCACGACATAGACCTTCTTGGTCACCGGATGCAGCGCCATGGTCCGGGCATAGGGGCGGGTCGTCGTCGCCTCCAGCAGCTTGTAGTTGTCGGGATCCAGCTGGCTGTACACGACGAGGTTGCCGTCCACGCCGCCGGTCGCATAGATGCGCCGGGTCTCCGGGTCGTAAACCACGCCGTCGTTGCCGCGCCCGATGGGAAGCGTCGCCACGACCTTGCCCGAAACGGCGTCCATCACCGAGAGGACCGGATTCCTGCCGCGGCAGCCGACGAAGATGCGCTGGTTGGCGCGATCGATCGCCATGCCGTTGGCTTCCTCGCAATGGGCGGGGTGTTCCGCGACCATCGCGTGGCTGCGCATGTCCAGCTTGATCACCGAGTTGCGGTCGCGGATCGCGATGAACATGTTTCCGTTGCCATCGGCGGCCGACGCTTCCAGCTTCCTGGTCGGCATCTGGAGGCGGGCGACGATCTTTCCGGTAGCCGCCTCGAGGAAGGTGACCTCGGCGCTGTCGCCGCGCATCACCGCGATCTCCCTCGTCACCGGATCGTAGAAGGCGGCGTCAGCGTCCTTGCCCATCTCGATCTTGTCGAGCTTCTTCAGCGTCGAGAGCTGGAACACCGTGAGCGTGCCGTCGAGGTTCACCGAGTACACGCGATCGAGCTCCGGCACCTGCAGGCTCGCGTTGGCGCCCCTCGTGTCTTCCAGGGTCGCCACCACCGCCTTCTTCTCGACATCGTAGACGATCATGCCGTCGCGGCGGGCGGCGATGAAGAGGCGGTTGCGTACTGGGTCGATGCTCAGGTAATCCCAGTCCGGAGCCTGCGACTCGAGCTGCGCCGTCGCCTCGAGGCGGTGGAAGGTCTGCGCCCGCGGCGCGGGGGAAGGCAGGGGCACGATCGTGGGCTTCGTCGACTCCTCCCACACGTCGTCGGCGGTGGCCACCAGCTCCTTCATGTCTTTCCACGGACGGGCGTCGTCGATGCGGCTCTTGCCCTGGATGACGGCCAGCGCGAAGGCCACCGCCCGCTCCTGCGTCCGCTGCCGTTCCGCCTCGGGCCAGGACTCGAACGGGTGCGGCCCGCGAACCACGACGAGCTCCTTCGGCCCCTTCACGCGGCTGTAGCTGTCGACGGTTCCTTGCAGCGAAGCGGCGTAGTCGTACGGGCCGCGGGCGAAGAATGCCGCCGGCCACTTGTCCATGCCCGCCAGGATGGCCGAGCTCGGAAAGAAAATGAGATTGTTCTCGACTTCGTTGCCGCCGATGAAGAGGGGGCGGTCGCGGCCGAGCCCGCGCTCCTCGTCCTCGAGGCTGGGCCGGTCCATCACGTAGCCCTGGCCGCTGGTGAACTCGGCGAACAGGATCGCGCCTTTGATGGTGCGATCGCCCACCGGCGGGCCGCAGGCGATCTCGGGCAGGTCGAGGGTGCAATCCTTGTCGAAGTTCTTGGTCATGGCCCACCCGGTGGCCATGGTGCCGCGCGAGTTGCCGAAGAGGCGCGCGTCGCTGAACTCGTCGACGTAGAAGTCGCCCTTGTACCCGGCCGGCGGATAGGCGGCCACGGTGGAGAAGGGAATGCAGGTCCTCGGGCCGGCAGCGCTGGGCAGGATGTAGCCGGACATCACCCGGTCGCGGTCATAGCCGACGCGGGCCTCGCAATCCGAGGGCGGTGGCAGATCGGCCAACGCGGCCAGCGCCGCGAACGCCGTGACGGAAAACAACCAATACAGGACCGTGCGCATGGTGATCGCCCCCGGACTCAGGGCTTGAGGTACTTGCCGATGAACTCGAAGATGCGCTTCAAGGCGTCTCGCGCCTCCTCGGTGTCGGCATCGGTGAAGACGTGGCCGCCGGCGGCATTGTCGTAGATCTTGCTCTCGTGCACCTTGCCGCGCGCCTTCAGCGCGTCGATGAGGCGGCCGCTATGCAGCTCCCAGGGCGCGATCGTGTCGCCCGTGGTCGCGATCACGAAGAGTGGCGTCTGGATCTTGTCCACGCCGAAGATCGGCGATACGGCCATGTACGCCGGCAGGTTCTGGTCCGGCGTCTTGCCCTTGAACGAGGGGTTCTCCCTCGCCGTTTCCACGCGGCGCCACTCGGGCTTGTAGGCCATGAAGGCCACGAAGTCGGCGAGGCCTACCAGGTCGACCGCGGCCCGGTAGAGCTTGGGCTCGTGCTCGATGGCAAGCAACGTGAGCATTCCGCCGCGGCTCTGGCCGAAGATCGCCAGGCGCTCGGGGTCGACAAAGGACTGGCGCGCGAAGTACCTGGAGGCGTCGATCACATCGGAAGTGTCGAGCGTGCCGTAGTCGCTCTTGTAGATCTCGGCCCCGTAGCCGCGGCTGCCGCGGTACTCGGGGAAGATCACGACGTAGCCCTGGGAGATCGCCATGTCCACCTTCTTGAACCAGCGCTCGTCGAAGTGCTCGTGGAATCCGCCGTGCACCATGACAATCGCGGGGTGGCGCTTGCCGGAGTCCATCTTCCCGGGCGTGAAGATCCACGCGGGCACCAGCGTCCGGTCGCGCGCCGGGAACCATGCGAGCTTCATCCTGATGCGCTCGCCGAACTCCTGGCGGAAGAGGATGGTGATGATCTGCTGCTGCTGCGCGTAGAGCGTATGGGTCAGCAGCTCCAGACGCTGCTGCACGTCCTTGGTATCGCGGTTCGCGAATGTGGCAAGGTCGCCCTCCTGGGGAGGCTTGGGCTGCGCGATGGCGATCGCCGCGAACGTGAGGAGCAGGACGGCGAGCAGGTTGCGGATCTTCATTTCAGTCTCCATGCACGATGCGCCCACCGACCACGGTGTAACGCACCTCGGTTTTCAAGAGCTCCTGCGGCGGGATGCTGCGGATGTCGCGCGACAGCACCACCAGGTCGGCGAGCTTGCCCACGGTGATGCTGCCCTTCACCTTTTCCTCGTGCGAGGCCCAGGCGGGATTGATCGTGTAGGCGCGGATCGCCTCGTCGATGGTGATGCGCTGCTCGGGATGAAAGCCGCCGGCGGGCTTGCCGTGCAGGTCCTGGCGCGTCACGGCAAGGTAGATGTTCTCCAGCGGGTGATAAACCGCGAACGAGAGGCGGTTGACGGTGCCCGGGAAATCCGAGCTCAGGGTCAGGCGCACGCCGCTGTCGATCATCGTGCGATAGGCGTGCGCCCACCGCGAACGCTCGGGGCCGAGCGAACGCGCGACGGCCTCGAAGCGCTCGAGCAGCATCGAGGGCTGCACGTCCGCCACGAGCCCCATGCGTCCCGCGCGCGCGAGGTCGTCGGGGTGGGCATACCAGACGTGGATGATCCGTTGCCGGCGGTCGGCACGCGGGCCGTTGGCGCGGATGGCCGCCTCGTACCAGTCCAGCGTGCGGCGAAGCGCCA
>JBKJTM010000068.1:0-3811 GCA_046590805.1 Usitatibacter sp. | reverse complement strand
CTCGCCGGCCCACCGGTGCGGCGCGTCGGGTTCTACGCACGCGACGTGCGCATCGACGCGCCGATGCCCGCAGCCGCCGACGACGACACCTGGGGGCGCGCCGTGGGCCGCCAGCATCTCGACACCCGGCTTCTGCAGGCAGCGATCCGCGCGGGTGCCGTAGTGCGCCAGCCGGCAAGCGTTCGATCGCTCGTTCCTGAAGGAGGCACGTACCGTGCGTCCCTGGCGACGGACGACGACGGGCACGAAGAGATCCGGACGCGATTCGTGGTCGACGCGCACGGGTCATGGGAGCGCGGGCTTTCGGGCATTCATCGCGCCGCAAGCGAATCCGACCTGCTGGGCTTCAAGGTGCGGTTCTCGCGCGCGCGACTGCCGGCGGGCCTCATGCCGCTCGTCCTCTTTCCCGGCGGTTACGGGGGCCTGGTGCAGAGCGACTCGGACATGGTGAGCTTCTCGTGCTGCATCCGTCGCGACACCCTGCGAGCGATCCGGAAGGACCCCGGCACGGCAGGCGACGCGGTCATCGCACATGCGATGGAGCATTGCCGCGGCGTGCGCGAGACCCTCGCCGACGCGATTCGCGAGGGCGCGTGGCTCGCCGCGGGCCCGATCCGTCCCGGCACGCGCAGGCTTGTCGCGCAGCGGACGTTCGCGGTGGGCAATGCCGCGGGCGAAGCCCATCCCCTCGTCGCCGAAGGCATCACCATGGCGATCCAGTCCTCGTGGCTGCTCGCCGACGCGATCGCGGCGCAGCGCGGACTCGACGACGCGGAGCTCGCCGCAGCGGGGCGCGAGTACACGCGCTCGTGGCGCGACCATTTCGCCGGCCGCATCCGCGCCGCCGGCGCCTTCGCGGCGCTCACGATGACGCCCGTCACCGGCATGCTCGCCATCGGGTTGCTGCGCCGCCTTCCCGCCGCGCTCACCCTCGGTGCCGCGTGGAGCGGCAAGGCCCACCGCCTGCGCACCGCGGAGCGCGCCGCGTGAGCACCGCGGAGCGACTCGGTACCCTGCTCGCCCGCGACTTCGGCGTGGCCCCCGATGCGCTGCGTCCGGACGCCACGCTGGAGAGCCTCGATATCGACTCGCTGCGCATGATCGAGATCCTCTTCTGCATCGAGGAGGAGTTCGGCATCTCGGTGCAGGCGGAACCCACGGAGCTGCGCGCGCGGCTCACGACGTTCGGCGACCTAGCGGATTACGTCGACATGCTCGCGAAGGACGGCGGGGCACCGGCTTGAGGCGCGTGGCGGTCACCGGCTTCGGGGTCGTCTCGCCGCTCGGCAACGGCGCGGACGCCTTCTTCGCCGCGCTCATCGCGGGCCATTCCGGCGTTGGGCGTATCCAGACCGAGTTCGCCGCGCGACTCAACTGCCGCATCGCCGCGCCGGCCACGATCGATGCCGCCGCCCACTTCCCACCGCCGAAGCTGCGCATGCTCGATCGCGTAAGCCAGATGGCGCTGATCGCGGCGGCGGAAGCGCTGGCGCAATCCGGCGCCCTCGACGGCCTCGCCCCTGACCGCGGCGGCGTGTTCGTGGGTACCGGCGTCGGCGGCTCGCAGACCACCGACGAGGGCTACATGACGCTCTACGGCGAGAAGTCGGATCGCCTGAAGCCCATGAGTGTCCTGATGGCGATGGCGAACGCGCCGGCCGCCTGGATCGGCATCGAGCATCGCCTCACCGGGCCCAACCTCACCTTCTCCACCGCGTGCTCTTCTTCGGCGGTCGCGATCGGCGAGGCGGCGAAGCGCATCGCCCGCGGCGAGGCGGAGGTGATGATCGCCGCCGGCGCCGAGGCGCCGCTCACCTTCGGCACGATGAAGGCGTGGGACGCGCTGAAGACGATGGCCACGGAAGATGCCCGCGATCCCTCGGCGTCGTGCAAACCCTTCTCGCGCGACCGCAGCGGCCTGGTGCTGGGCGAAGGCGCGGCGGCGGTGGTGCTCGAGGCCCGCGAACGTGCCGAGGCGCGGGGCGCACCCGTGCTCGCCGAGGTCGCGGGGTACGGCCTCTGCACCGACTCGTCCCACATCACGCGCCCCTCGGTCGAGGGCCAGGCGCGCGCCCTGCGCCTCGCCCTCGAGGACGCGGCAATGAGCCCCGCCGACGTGGGCTACATCAATGCCCACGGCACCGGCACCCAGGCGAACGACACGGTCGAGACCGCCGCGATCCGCCGGGTCTTCGGCGCCCGCGCCGATGCCACGCCGGTGAGCTCCACCAAATCGATGCACGCGCACCTGCTTGGCGCCGCGGGCGCGCTGGAGTTCGTCGCCGCCGTGATGGCGATGCGCGCCGGCATCCTGCCGCCGACCATGCACCTCGCGAATCCCGATTTCGCGTGCGACCTCGACTACGTGCCGAACGCCGCGCGGCACGTCGGCTCGTTCGGTGCGGCGATGTCGAGCTCGTTCGCGTTCGGAGGCACCAACGCCGTGCTGCTCGCTCGCCAGCCGTAGGAGCCGCCATCGGCAACGACCGCACGATCCGCCCCTCGAGCCTCGCGCCACGACAACCACGCCGCGCGCGCTCTCTACGACAAATACGGGCCGGAAAGCGGATTCGTGCGCTACGTGGTGCGGCTCGGCGGCTAGAAGGCTCAGGGCAGCTTGAGCGTGGCCTTCAGGAACTTGCCCACGGACCAGAGCGCTTCCGATGTGGCGTCGGGGCTGAAGCCGGTGTGGGGGTCGCGCTCGACGCAGCGGTCGGTGTAGCTGAACGCCTTCTTCGTCTCCATGTTGATGAGCGTGCCCTTCGCGTCCTCGCGGATGCGGCAGTTTCGCACCGTCTGGGAATTGCGCGACGGCGCGGGCTTGAGCGCCCCGAGCGGATTGTCGAACGCGTGGTGCGCGAGCGCGTATTCGGTGAGCACGACGTCCTGCCCGATCGAGCGCAGCCGGTTCACGTAGTCGCGGCAGGGCTTGAGCGGGTTGTAGTCGTCGGCGCTGCCGTGATAGATGCGCACCGGCACGGGCATCACCTCGATATCGGCCTGGTAGGTCGTCATGCAGTCGGGATAGAACGCGATGTAGCCCGCGAACTTCGCGCCCGACTTGTTCCACCGCGCGTCGAAGCGCCGCACGCTGGCGTAGAGGCTCGCCTGGCCGCCGCGGGAGAAGCCCATCAGCACGATGCGGTTCGGATCCACTCGCGGGTGCTTCGCGAGGATCGCCAATGCGCGATAGGCATCGAGCGCGAGATTGAGGCGCCCCAGCTTCGCCTGGTCGGAGCCCACGGTCACGAGGCCACGGCCGGTGAGCCCGTCGATCGCGAAAGTCGAGATGCCCATCCCGTTCAGCTCGCGCCTCCAGAGCTCGATGCCGGGGCCGATGCCGCTGGATCCGTGCACCAGGATCACGGCCGGAAGCTTGCCGGTGCCCTGCGCGATGCGCAACTCGCCGGCGACCGTGACCGGCGTGCCGCCCTTGCCGCGAAGGAACTGCTCGTCGGAAAGCGTGAGGCTTGGGATCGAATGCAGCTCGACCCGCGTGGCGAACTGGCGCATGAGGGACTCCTGCGTCTGCGCCGAGGCAGGGAGCGAGAGCGCGCAAAGCGCGGCGGCGAGGATGGCGGCGGGCCACTTCATGGTCTTCTCCCTCAGGTGACGAAGCGAAGAGTATCGCTCCTGGCGCCCAGCGAGGCGAGCACCGCCTCGGCGGCGGCGACGCCGCGGTCGTTTGCCTCCTCGAAGAGCGACAGGCCGCTCGCGTCGGCGTGGGCGAAATGCAGCCGGCCGCTGCGCTGCAGGATGCGCTCGCGCGCGGCGCCCCAGATCGCACCGGGCCGCGGCCGCACCATCGCAT
>JBKJTM010000339.1:0-5969 GCA_046590805.1 Usitatibacter sp. | reverse complement strand
GATGATGTCGGCCTTGGCGGCCTCGACCTTCGCCTTCAGCTGCGCCGGGATCAGCTTCTCGTTGTGCTGGTCGAGGGCGTAGTCGACGCCGTTTTCCTTGAGGCCCAGCACCTGCTGGCCGGGTTTGTGGCCCTTCAATGCGTCGTAGACCGAGACCTCGACCCGCTTCACCATCGAGGTGAGCATGGTGCCGGGCTGGATGTGGTTCTGGTTGCTGTCCACGCCGATGGCGAATTTCTTCGCGTCCTTCGCCGCCTGGTAGATGCCGATGCCGGTGCCGCCGGCCGCGGCGAAGATCACGTCGGCGCCCTTGGCGAAGTGCGCGCGGGCGAGCTCGGCTCCCCGTGCCGGGTCCGACCATGCGGCGCCGGTGGTGCCCACCATGTTCACGAACACCTCGGCTTTCGGGTTGGCGTACTTCACTCCCTGCTCGTAGCCGCACTGGAATTTGCGGATGAGGGGGATGTCCATGCCGCCGATGAAGCCCACCTTGCCGGTCTTGCTGGTGAGGGCGGCGATCATGCCGACGAGGAAGCTGCCCTCGTGCTCCTTGAAGAGCACCGACTGGACGTTGGGGCGCTCCGAGACGCCGTCGATGATGGTGAACTGGGTCTTGGGGAAGTCCTTGGCGATCTTGTCCACCGTCGAGGCCTGCGCGAAACCGATGGCGATGATCGGCGTGGCGCCGCGCTCGGCCATTCGGCGCAGCGCCTGCTCGCGCTGCGACTCGTTGGCGATCTCGAACTCGAGCACGTTCTTGCCGGTGTCCTTCTTGTACTTCTGCAGGCCGCGGTAGCCGGCCTCGTTGAAGGATTTGTCGAACTTGCCGCCCATGTCGAAGATCACGGCGGGATCCGCCCAGGCGGCGCAGGCCATGGCGAGGGCAAGGGCGGCGAGGCCCGGGCGGGCAAGGCTCTTCATCGAGGGGGTCTCCCAGGGGAAAAAAGGCGCCGGAACCGGCTTGGCGCAAACGTTTGCTAATCTGGCCTAAACTGGTGAAAGAATCAACCTCCCGAGTCCATGTCGCCCATTCCGACGCCCGCCTGGCGCCAACTGCCTAAAGCCCTGCTGCACGAGCACCTCGACGGAGGGCTTCGGCCCCAGACCCTGCTGGAGCTTTGCGAGACACGGGGGGTGAAGGTGCCGGCCACGGACGCCGCGGCGCTCGGCCGCTGGGTGCACGGCAACGCCGACTCCGGGTCCCTCGAGAGCTACCTGCGCGGCTTCGCCATCACCATCGCTGCGATGGCATCCGAGGAAGCCTGCGAGCGAGTGGCCTTCGAGGCCGCCGAGGACGCCCGCGAGGACGGCTGCGTGCTGGCCGAATTCCGCATGGCGCCGCTGCTGCTGGAGCCCTGCGGGATGACCGGGGAGGCCGTGATCGAGGCGGTGCTGGCGGGCCTTGCGCGCAGCCCCTTGCGCTGCGGCCTCATCGTCTGCGGCATGCGCACCGACAACTCCGCCGACACCATCCGCAGCGCCGAGCTGGCGGTGCGCTACCGCGATCGGGGCGTGATCGGCTTCGACCTCGCCGGCGCCGAGCGCTACTTTCCGCCGAGCGACCACGCCGAATCGATGACCATCGCGCGCGACGGCGGCCTGGGGCTCACCTGCCATGCGGGCGAATCGGATAGCGGCGACCGCGTGATCGAGGCGGGCGGATTGGGCGCGACCCGCATCGGCCATGGCATCCAGATCGTGCACGCCGACTCGCCGCAGCACACCCGTGAGTGGGTGGAATGCGCCCGTGGCATGGGCCTGCATTTCGAGGTCTGCCCGAGCAGCAATGTGCATACCGGCGCGGTGGCTTCGCTGGAAGTCCATCCGATCCGCGAGATGATCGCCGCCGGTCTGTCGGTCTCGTGCTCCACGGATAACCGGCTCATGTCGGGGGTGACGCTATCGAGCGAGCTGGAAGCGCTGCATACGCGCACCGGGCTCACGCTCGGCGAGCTCGCCGGCCTGCAGCGCGCGGCTGTCGCGGCCTCGTTCCTTCCTCAGTCGGAGCGTGACGCGGCGATGGCGGAGGTGGACCGAGGATGGGCTTCAGCGTTCTCATGAGTTCCTCCTGATCTACCGCGCAGTGCGCGCGTTCGCCGGGGTGGAGAACGCTACCCGCCGCCCAGCGCGATCGCCGATTGCATCGCGACGCGCCCGATCGCGGCGATCGCCATGGCGGCGCCGAGCGAGATCGCCACGGACTGGAGCGCCTTGCGGTAACCCAGCGTGCGCAGCATTACGGCGAAGGTCGAGAGGCACGGCACGTAGAAGGTGAGGAAGAGCAGGAGCGTCATCAGCTGCACCGGATCGAGCACGGCGCCCACGTCCTGGCTGCCGAGCGCCTGGAAGATCATCAGCAGGGACAGCTCCTTGCGCAGCACGCCGAAGAGCAGCGGCACCCCGAGCGCGACCGGAAGGCCCAGCCACACCGTCGTGAGCGGAGACAGCGCCTTGTTCACCACGACGTCGGCGCCAACGTGCGAGAGCAGGGCGAGGACCACGCTGCCGGCGACCAGCAGCGGCATCACGATGGTGAGGACATCGCGGCTGCGGCGCCACGTCTCGGCGAGCACCTGCGCCGGCCGCGGGATCCGGTAGGGCGGTATGGGGTGGACCACCGCAGCGTCGAGGTCGCGGCCGCGGTGCGACAGCAGGCGCCCGAAAAGCGCGATCGCGGCGACCGCGGCGGCGAAGATCGTGAGCACGCCCCACGCGCCGAGGTACTTGCCGGCCAGCGCAAGGACGATAGCCGAGCGCGCGGAGCAGGGCACGAACGTGACCAACACGCTCGCGACCATCCGCTCGCGACCGTGCGTCATCGCCGCCACGCTCGAGATCGCGGGCACGTTGCAGCCGAGGCCCGTCAGGAATACGACCGCCACGCCGCCGTGCACGCCGATGCGGTGGAAAGCGCGGTCGATCACCCGCGCGATGCGCGGCATGACGCCGCATTGTTCGAGGGCGACCAGGAGCGCCACCAGAGGGATCATGTACGGAACGACGATGCCGACGAGTCCCACCAGGCCGTCGACCACTGCGCGGGCGACCACGCCCCCGGTGCTGTCGGGCCGCCAGCCGGCGATCGATTCGGCGAGGCGCGCGGTGGTCATCGCGTCGAGCCATGCGCTCGCCTCGAACACCACGAAGAGCACCCCGGCGAACACCATCAGGCTTCCGGCGAGGCCCCAGCGGGGGTGCAGGAACAGGCGATCGAGCCACGGGTGCGGCGCGATGCTCGCCGTCATCTGGAGCGCGTCCGCACGCGTGGCCGGCGGCGGCGCGCAGGCGCGGGCGGGGCAGGTGTCGCAGCGGCCGCAGGGTGGAAGGGAGCTCACCCCTTGACGATGCCTTGCCGTCACCGGATGAGATTGATTCCCATCAAGGATTGAGGTGACGCGTTTTCCATCGTGGGTGTCCGAAAAGCTTTTGATTTAAGTCAAGCACTCGCCCATGCCGCGCGCGTAGCTTGGCCCTGACGGTCACGAAAACAATCCAGTCCGGAGCAAGCCATGACGACGAGAAAACTGACCAGTCTGTTCACGGCGACCGCATTTCTCCTGCTGGGGCTTTCCGCAAGCCTGCCCGCGGGCAATGCACTTGCGCAGGCCGCGGCGAAGAAACCGGCCACGGCTCCGGTGGCGAAGAAGCCTGCCAGGGGTCAGGCCGGGAAGCAGGACGAACCCTGGCCGATCAGCGACGAGGTCGATGACCCCGCAGTCTGGGGAAAGGCATTTCCGCTGCACTACGAGCTCTACAGGAAGTCCGTCGACATGCAGCGTACCAAGCACGGCGGCAGCGAGGCGGTTCCTCGCACGCCGACCCAGGCCGATCCTCGCTCGATCGTGGCGAGGACCAAGGTCGACGAGGACATCGGCCTGAAGACCATGTGGCAGGGGTATGCGTTTGCCGTGGACTTCCGCGAGGAGCGCGGTCACGCCTACATGCTGGAGGACCAGAAGTACACCCAGCGCCAGCAGGTGGTGCAGCAGCCGGGAGCGTGCCTGAACTGCCATGCCTCGACCTACATCGCCAACAAGAAAGCGGGCGAGGGCGACCTCACCAAGGGCTTCGACAAGATGAACGCGATGCCTTACGGCGACGCGGTCAAGCTGGTGCAGCATCCGGTCGCCTGCATCGATTGCCACGACGGCAAGACGATGGCGCTGCGCGTCACGCGACCCGCTTTCATCGAGGGCATCCGCGCCCTCAAGGCCTCGCAAGGCGTCCCGAACTACGACGTGAACAAGCAGGCCACGGGCGAGGAGATGCGCGCCTTCGTGTGTGGCCAGTGCCATGTCGAGTACTACTTCAAGGGCCCCGAGAAGAAGCTGGTCTTTCCCTGGGCGAAGGGCGTGAAGGTCGAGGAGATCCAGGCGTATTACGACGAGATCGGCTTCCGCGACTTCACCCACAAGGACACCGGCGCTCCGGCCCTGAAGGCGCAGCATCCGGAGTTCGAGCTGTGGAGCCAGGGCATTCACGCGCGGGCCGGGGTCACCTGCGCCGACTGCCACATGCCGAAGACCAAATTCAAAGGCGAGACCCTGAGCGACCATTGGGTGCGCAGCCCGGTGCTGAACCTGAAGGACGCCTGCCTCGGATGCCACCAGAAGCACGACGCGAGGGTGACCGAGAAGGAGCTCAAGGGCCGGGTCGAGCAGATCCAGGACCGCCACTGGGACCTGCGCCAGCACGCCATGACCGCTCTCATGGGGCTCATCGCCGATCTCAAGGCGGCGAAGGAAGCGGGCAGGGGCGACGCCGAGCTCAAGACCGCCCGTTATCTGCAGCGCCGCGCTCAGTTCTACCTCGACTTCGTCGAAGCCGAGAACTCGACCGGCTTCCACGCTCCGCAGGAGGCCGCCCGAATCCTCGGCGAGTCGCTCAACTTCGCGCGCCAGGGGCAGCTCGCCGTGCGCGACCCGAACTTCAAGCCCACGGTGGCGGTGGTCGACATTCCATTGCCTGCAGCCGCGCCCGCGGCGAGGAAGTAATGAGCCCGCCTGTCGTTCAACTTGTCCCGGTATCGATCCTGGCCGTCAGCCGGCGGCGCCCGCCTGCACGGCAATCAGCCGCAGCAGTTCCTCGACGTCGACCGGCTTGGTCAAGTGATGCTCGAAGCCCGCAGCCAGGGCTCGCGCTCGATCCTCCGGCTGTCCGTACCCGGTCAGCGCGATCATGACCGGCAACGGACCCTTCATGGTCTCGCGCAGCCTGGTGATGACCTGGTAGCCGTCCATCCCGGGTAGGCCGATGTCGCACAGGACGAGCTGGGGGCCGGTTTCCCGGACCAACTCGAATCCGCTGGTGCCGTCGAATGCGGTCGACACTTCGTGGCCCATCATCCGAAGCACCGCCTTCAGCGAGTCGTTGGCGTCGACGTTGTCGTCGATGATGACGACGCGAAGCGACACTCCCGGCGCCTCCGCTTTCTCCCCGACGCCGGTCGGGATCACGAGGGGCGGGTCCTGCATCAACGGAATCACGACCGATATCTCGGTGCCCTGGGCGAGACCGGGACTCGCGGCCTCCACGCTGCCGCCGTGAAGCTCCACGAGGCTGCGCACGACCGTGAGGCCGATGCCGAGCCCGCCCTGCGCATTGTCGATCGATCGGCCTTCCTGCGTGAAGAGATCGAAGATGCGCGGGAGGGTCGCCGGCGCGATGCCGCAGCCGTTATCCATCACGCGTATCACCGCCGAGCCTTCCCGCTCCCCGGCGGAGAAGGTGATGGAGCCGCCTTCCTGCGTGTACTTCGCGGCGTTGTGGAGCAGGTTGCTGAAGACCTGCACCAGCCGCGTCGGATCGCCGTCCACGACCAGCGCATGCGCCGGGAAATTCACGTTGAGGTGCTGGCGACGCAGGCGAATCAGCGGCTGGGCGCCTTCGATCGCGAAGCGCATGGCTTCGGAGATCGCGATCGGCCGCTTCTTCAGCACGACCTTGCCGGTGGTGAGGCGCGATGCCTC
>JBKJTM010000147.1:0-4353 GCA_046590805.1 Usitatibacter sp. | reverse complement strand
AGGTCGCGCAGATCGCGCTGCTCGCCTACTGCGGCAGCTTCGTGCCGGCGACGTCCGCGTGCCTGGGGCCCCTCGACCGCATCTTCACGCGCATCGGCGCCTCCGACGATCTTGCCGGCGGGCGCTCGACCTTCATGGTGGAGATGACCGAGGCCGCCACCATCCTCAACAACGCGACGCCGCGCAGCCTGGTGCTGGTGGACGAGATCGGCCGCGGCACCTCGACCTTCGACGGCCTCGCCCTCGCCTACGCGGTGGCGCGCCACCTGGCCGAGGCGGTGCGCTGCTACACGCTGTTCGCGACGCACTACTTCGAGCTCACCCAGCTCGCCTCGATCCTGCCGTCGGTCGCCAACGTGCATCTCGACGCCGTCGAGCACAAGGACCGGATCGTCTTCCTGCACCGGCTGGAGAGCGGGCCTGCCGATCGCTCGTACGGCATCCACGTCGCGCACCTCGCAGGCATCCCCAAGGATGTGGTGCGCGCGGCGCGGCGCCACCTGGCCGAGCTCGAGAAGCAGCTGCGCCCCGGGGACGCGCAGCCCGACCTCTTCTTCGCCGCGCCGCAACCCGCTACCCCGGACGAACTGCGCGCGGCGCTCGCGCAGTTGAAGCCCGACGAATTGAGTCCCAAGGAGGCGCTCGCCGCGCTCTACCGGCTGAAGAGCCTCGCGGATGACTAGGGGCGCCGCGGCGCTCCTGGCTGTCGCGCTTTGCGGTTGCGCCGCAGGGCCGCCGACGCACTCCGACGCCTTCGCTTTCGGCGTGATGGGCGACACGCAATACAACCCGCGCGAGGAGGCCGCCTTTGTCGAGATGCTCGCGAACGTGAGCCGCGAGGAGCTCGCCTTCGTGGTGCACGTGGGCGACATCGCCGGCGGCCGCGACTGCACCGACGATCTCTACGAGCGCCGCCGGCGCGAGTTCGATTCCTCCGCGCATCCCTTCATCTTCACGCCGGGCGACAACGAATGGGTCGACTGCCGGCGCAAGAGGAGCGGAAAGCGCGATCCGCTCGAACGCCTGGAGAAGCTGCGCCAGGTCTTCTTCTCCGACCGCTACTCGCTCGGCGCGCGGCGGATCGAGATGCTGGTGCAAGACCGCTGCATCGCGGGCCCCGAGGGCTGCCGCTGCACCGCATATCCCGAAAATCGCTTCTGGACGCGCGGCGGGGTGCGCTTCGTGACCCTCAACGTCCCGGGGAGCGAGAACAACACCGGCTACGACCGCGCCAACGATGCCGAGGCGCGCTGCCGCAACGAAGCGAACGCGGCCTGGCTGGAGCAGGCGGTGCGCGCGAGCGAACGGCCGGAAACGCGCGCGCTGGTGATCCTGGTGCAGGCGAATCCCTGGCATTCGCGCAAGCGGGCCTACGACGCCCTGTTGAGTCAAATCCAGGATTCCGCGCGGCGCGTGCGCCGCCCCGTGCTCTTCGTGCACGGCGACACTCACAACCAGCGGGTGGACGCGCCCTTCGTGGACAACCTCGGCAACCCGGTCCACAACCTGGTGCGGCTGGAAACCTTCGGCAGCCCGTTCATCGGCTGGGTCAGGGTCACCGTGAATCCCAACGACCCGCAGGTGTTCCGCTTCGACCCGCGCCTGCACGCCATCGTCCCGCCAAAATAAATGGTGTCGGAGTCGATTTTCGGAAAAATCGACTCCGACACCATTTTTCAGTGCGTGTGGAGCCCGCTCTCGCCGTGGGCGTGGCCGTGCTTCATCTCGTCCTGCGTAGCGGCCCGCACGGCCTGCACCGAGCATTTGAACCACAGCCGCTCGCCGGCGAGCGGATGGTTGCCGTCGACCACCACGGCGTCGTCGGTGATGTCCGTCAAGGTGTAGATCAGCGACTCCTCCCCGGACTCGCCGGGGACGCCCTCGAACTGCATGCCGACTTCCAGGGTCTCGGGGAAACGAGCGCGCGGCTCGACCCGCAGCAGCTCGGCGTCGTATTCGCCGAACGCGTCCTCGGGCTCGAGCGTGATGCTCACCTCGGCCCCGGCCTCCCTGCCTTCGAGGGCGCCTTCGACCTTGGGAAAGATGCCGCCGAAGCCGCCGTGAAGGTAGGAAAGCTGCGCGTCGGCGTCCTCGAGGGATTCGCCCTGCACGTTGCGCAACTCGAAGGCGAGCGTGACCACCTTGCCGCGCTCAATTCGCATGCTGGAGCGTGGCGAGGGCCTTTATGATCTTGAGCACTTCGTTCACATGGGCGCGCGGGTTCACGTCCTGCAGGATGTGGCGCACCACGCCCTTCTTGTCGATCACGAACGTGGAACGCATCAGGCACGACTTGGATCGGCCGTCGACGATCTTTTCCTGGATCACGTCGTAGAGCCGGCAGACTTCCTTCTCGGTGTCGGCGAGCAGCTGCACGGTGAGGCCGTGCTCGTCGCGGAACGCCTGGTGCGACAGGACATCGTCGCTCGAAACGCCGAAGACCACGGTGTCGAGGCGCTCGAACTCGTCCTCGCGGTCGCTGAAGCCGATGGCCTGGATGGTGCAGCCGGGCGTGCCGTCGCGCGGGTAGAAATAGAGCACGACGTTCTTCTTCCCGCGATAGCTGGAGAGATCCATCATCTCCATGCTCGCATCGGGAAGCGTGAATGACGGCGCTGGCTGACCTACCTGTAGCATGGCACCCGCAATCGCTCGAAGTCGAATTGATTCTAGCCCATTTTAATGACACGCAATCGCCCCCTCGCGCTCGACATCGATCGCTTCATGGCACGCCACTGGCAGCGGCGCCCGCTGTTGGTGCGCAGCGCGTTTCCCGCCTTCCGCGATCCCCTCACGCCCGCCCAGGTGCTCGCCCTCGCGGCGAATGACGCGGCGCAATCGCGGCTGGTGCGGCGCATCGGCAAGAAGTGGAGCCTCGAGCACGGCCCGTTTCCCCCGGCGCGCATGAAGCAACTTCCACACCGCAATTGGACGGTGCTGGTGCAGGATACGAATCACTTCTCCGCGCGCGCCGCCGCGCTGCTGCAGCGCTTCGATTTCATCCCGCACGCGCGCATCGACGACGTGATGGTGAGCTACGCGGTCCCCGGCGGTGGCGTCGGGCCGCATGTCGATAGCTACGACGTGTTCCTGCTGCAGGGAAAGGGCCGGCGGCGCTGGCAGATCTCCCGGCAGGATGATCACGCCTTCGTTCCCGGCCTGCCCCTCAAGGTACTGGAGCGCTTCGAGCCCGGGGAGGAATGGGTGCTCGAATCGGGGGACATGCTCTACCTGCCGCCCGGTGTCGCCCACCACGGCGTCGCGGAATCGGAATGCCTTACATGGTCGATCGGGTTTCGCGCGCCGACCGACGCCGAGATCGTCGAAGGCTTCCTCGACCACATGCGCGATCGTCCGGTGGCCGGCCGCCAGTACGCAGACCCGGGCGCGAAGCGCTCGCGCCATCCGGGAGCGATTCCCGCGCCGATGATCGAGCACGCGGCGCGCGCCATCGGCGCCATCCGCTGGAGCGCCGCGGAGATCCGCGAGTATGCGGGCCGCCACTTGTCCGAGCTGAAGGCGCACGTGTTCTTCGAGCCACCGCGCGATCCACTTACGCGCGCGCGCTTCGCCGCGGCCGCACGGCGAACGGGCCTCGCCCTGGACCGCCGCTCGCGCCTCGTCTTTTCTGGCACGATGTTCTTCATCAACGGCGAGCGCGCCGATGTGGCGCCTCCCGCGAGGAAGGCCACGCGCCAGCTCGCCGACCGGCGCCGGCTCGATCGGCCGCTCGATGCGCCGGCGGAATTCTTCGACCTGGCCCACGCCTGGTACCTGCAGGGCTTCGTCGCATTGCAAGGGGAGGAGGAAACATGAGCGAGCAGCAGCCGAAGCCGCATCCCGATGAGCCACCCAAGCCCGATTACCGCCAGATCAGCGGCATCGCCGAATCGCAGGCGGCGATCGCGGAGGTCGTCGGCGCCGCGCGGCGCGTGCTGCGCATCTTCGACATCACGCTCGCCAACCGCGGCTTCAACTCGCCCGCGCGCACCGAGCAGTTGCGCCAGTTCCTGGTCGCGGGGCGCGCCCATCGCCTGATGATCGCGCTGCACGAAACCGACCCGCTGGAGCGCGATTGCCCGCGCCTGATCGCGCTGCTGCGGCAGTTCCCGATGTCGATCGAGATCCATCGCACGCTCGCCCAGGCGCGCGACGCGACCGATCCGTTCGTGGTCGCCGACGACCACAGCGTCTGGCACCAGATGCACTTCGAGCAGCCGCGCGCGATTGTTGCGCTGCACTCGCCCGTGGACGCGATGCCGATCGCGCAGCGATTCGACGAGATATGGGACCTTTCGGAGCCCGCCGTCTCGGCGACCAAGCTGGGGCTTTGAAGGGCGCCCGGGTTTCGGC
>JBKJTM010000175.1:0-2637 GCA_046590805.1 Usitatibacter sp. | reverse complement strand
CCATCGGTGGGACGGAAAATCGTGAGGCCCGTCTTGGTGTCGCCGCGCGCAATCGGCCAATTGATCGAACTCGGACCACGGTACTTGGGCAGGAGCGACGGGTGATACTGGATCGTTCCGTGCGTCGGAATGTTCACGAACTCCTGCGGCGCGAACTGCAGCACGAAGGCCATGATGCCGATATCGGCATCGAGGTCCTTCATCGCCTGCGCCGCCTCGGGGCTCTTCAACGACGGGAACTGGAAGAGCTTCACGCCCTTCTCCTGCGCCGCGACCTTCATCGGGTCGGGTTTGGCGCCCTCCTTCTCCGGGGCGACGAAGACGCCCGCGACGGTGTCACCGCGCGCGAGGAATGCTTCGAGAACGGCTTTGCCGAAGTCCTGCTGGCCGATGAGCGCGATCTTCATCAGGCCGCCACCTTCTTCGGCGGCGCCGAGAAGGCGCCCGCGCCTTTCAGCTGCTCGATCCTGGCCCCGTCGTATCCGAGCACCTCCTTCAGAACCTCGTCGGTGTGCTCGCCCAGCGTCGGGCTCCTCTCGATCTTCGCCGGAGATGCCGAGAGCTTGATCGGCATGCCGACGTTGAACCACTTGCCGCGCTGCGGGTGATCCAGCTCGACCCACATGTCACGTCCCTTCACGTGTTCGTCGGTCGCGAGGTCCTCGGTGGACATGATCGGCCCGCAAGGCACATCGAGGGGATTCAGGATCGCCATCAGCTCGCGCTTGGTGTGCTTCTCGGCGAACTTGTTGAGCAGCGTCCACACCAGCGACTGGTTCTTGCGGCGTTCGGCGATGGTCGCGACGCGCGGATCGGTGGCCAGGTCCGGCACGCCCACGTCGGGCCCGATGCGGCCGGCGAGCGCAGCCCACACCGCCTCCTGCACCACCACATAGAGCCAGTCGTTGGCGCCGTGCGGCTTGCAGTGGATCGCATTGCCGAGCTGGCCACCGCCGGAATCGTTGCCGGCGCGGGGAACGTCGCCCATGTTCTGGTAGGTCGTCACCGAGTACTCGGCGAGCGCCTGGCGCGTGAGACGCTGGTGGTCGCGGAACTTCACGCGGCAGAGGTTCATGACGCCATCCATCATCGCGACCTCGACGTACTGGCCCTCGCCGGTGCGATTGGCCTGGTGCAGCGCGGCAAGCAGCCCGATGGCGAGGTGCAGCCCCGTGCCCGAGTCGCCGATCTGCGCGCCGGTCACGAACGGGGGACCGTCGGGCACGCCGGTGGTGCTCATGGCGCCGCCCATGGCCTGCGCCACGTTCTCGTAGGCCTTGAAGTCCGAGTAAGGGCCGGAGGAGCCGAAGCCCTTGATCGAGCCGACGACGATCTTCGGGTTGATCTCGTGGATCTTCTCCCACGTGAACCCGAGGCGCTCGAGCACGCCGGGGCCGAAGTTCTCCATCATGATGTCGCACTTCTTCAGCAGGTCGACGAAGACGTTGCGGCCCTCGGCGCTCTTCATGTTCACGGTGATCGAACGCTTGTTGCAGTTGAGCATCGTGAAGTAGAGCGAGTCCGCATTCGGCACGTCGCGCAGCTGCCCGCGCGTGGCGTCCCCCTGCGGCGGCTCGAACTTGATCACGTCCGCGCCCATCCACGCGAGCAGCTGCGAGCAGGTGGGGCCCGCCTGCACGTGGGTCATGTCCAGGATTCGTACGTCCTTGAGTGCTTCCATGGTCTCCTCGTCACCCCGGCGTAGGCCGGGGTCCAGTTGATCGGGTCCCGGCCTGCGCCGGGATGACTACTTTTTCTTCGCCGTTGGATTGAGGCTCGTGATGCGGCCGCTTTCCGTGCCCGAGGTCTCGTCGATGACGGCGTTGATGAGGGTGGGCTTGCGCGACCTGACCGCCTCCTCCATCGCGCGGCGCAGCTCCGCGGGGGTGGTCGCGTTCACGCCCACCCCGCCGAAGGCCTCGATGATCTTGTCGTAGCGGGCGTTCTTCACGAACACCGTCGGCGCCGGGTCGCGGCCCGTGGGGTCCTTGTCGGTGCCGCGGTAGACGCCGTTGTTGTTCATGATGACGATGCACACCGGCAAGTCGTAACGGCAGATGGTCTCGACTTCCATGCCGGAGAAGCCAAAGGCGCTGTCGCCCTCGATGGCGATCACCTGCTGTTTCGTGACCACTGCCGCGGCCACGCAGTAGCCCATGCCGATGCCCATGATCCCCCAGGTACCGACGTCGATGCGCTTCCTCGGCTTGTACATGTCGACGATCGAGCGGGTGAAGTCGAGCGCGTTGGCGCCTTCATTGACGAGGATCGCGTCGGGATTTGCCTTGATGATGTCGCGCACGACGTTCAATGCGCTGTGGAAATTCATCGGCGACGGATCCTTGGCGAGCGTCTCGGCCATCTTCGCTACGTTCTTCGCCCTGCGCTCGTCGATGGCGCCGGTCCACTCGGCCGGCGGCTTCTGCCACCCGGAGCCCATGCCCGCGAGCATCGCCGAGACGCACGAGCCGATGTCGCCGATCACGGGGGCGTCGATCTTCACGTTGCTGTCGGCCTCCTGCGGCCAGATGTCGACCTGGACGAATTTCTGCCTTCCCCACGCCTTGTGGTCCTTGCCGCCCCAGGTCTTGCCCTTGCCGTGGGAGAGCAGCCAGTTGAGCCTTGCCCCGATCAGCA
>JBKJTM010000027.1:0-10874 GCA_046590805.1 Usitatibacter sp. | reverse complement strand
GAAGTTGGTGAGGCCGCGGTTCTCGGGCTCGAGGCAGCCGTCGCCCACCCGGTTCCTCTCCATGTAGGTGAGCTGCAGCGAGCGCAGCCCCAGCTTGTGCAGGATGCGGATCCGCTCGCGCTCCTGGCCGATCCAGCTGGAATTCTGCACGCCGAAGATCACGCCGAGATGGCCGTTCCTCTTCGCTTCGAAGATGTCGTCCACACGCTCGACGTGGCGCACCTTGGGGCTCATTTCGAAGTTGAGCAGGTTCTCGTAGACGGCGCCGAGGAGCTTTTCGTAGCTCGGCGAGTACGACGGCTCGGAGACCAGGCAGGCGTGGAGGATGTTCCAGCCCTGGCCGACCATGTGCTCCTCGTAGGTGCCTTCGGCCACGTAGGGCGTGGGATGGACCACGGCGCCGCCGAGGGTGTCGATGACGATCGCCTCGGCGAGGATGCGCCGGGCTTCGGCCGAGGCCTGCGGGACGGGGGAATCGGGCATGGGGGGCTCCTGGGGTCTTGATGCAGGATAGCCTCCGCGCACCATAAGGCGCCAATCAGATGTTCGCGGGCGGCCATAACGTGAATTTATGGAAAACGGGTTGGTGCGGCGGCGTACAGACACTCGGCCTCGCCGCGCACAACCTCGCCTCTCCTGCCATCGTTATTCGACGTCGGCAGCCACGAAGAGGCAATCCAAATGATTCTCCGCAAATCCCTGGTCGTAGCCCTCGGGTTCGCGTCCATCGGCGCCGTCACCGTGCCCATGGCAGCGAATGCTGAAGTGAGGGTCTATTTCAACAACGCCCCGCCGCCGTTGCGCGTCGAGGTCGTTCCCGCGCCGCGCCGCGGCTATGTCTGGGCCCCGGGCCACTGGGATGCCCGGAACAAGAAGCACGTCTGGCGCGCCGGCCACTGGGAGCGCGAGCGCCACGGCTACCACTACGTGGCGCCGGCCTGGACGCAGCGCGACAACCGCTGGGAGCTCCAGCGCGGCCGCTGGAACCGCGGCGACCGTGACGGCGACGGCGTGCCGAACAACCAGGACCGCAGGCCGGACAACCCCAACCGGAGCTAGGTCGTGAGGATAATCGGCATGGCGTCATGATGCCTGCAGTTCATCCCCGGAAAGGCACCACCCCCATGCTTCGCAAGATTTTCCTGCTGTTGGCCCTGGCGGCGTTCGCTCACGGCGCGGCCGCCCAGAAGCAGAGAATCGAAAAGGCCGCGGACCTGCCGCGGTTCACCTACAAGGTCGACGGCCCGCTGGAAAACCTGGTGAACGACCCGGCGGCGTTCGCGCGCTTCGCGGCCGAGGTGCGCCGCGACAACGAGTCGGTGCTGGCGAAGTACGACATCGCCGACCGCGCCGCCCAGCGGCAGCTCCTCTCGGTGCTCGCCCAGATCGATTTCCTCGAAGGCCGTGACGACATGGCCGAGAAGCGTGTGCTCGAGATGCGCGCGCTCGAGGACAAGCCGGCGAGCAAGCTTCTTTCCGGCCTGCAGCTGCGCGCGATGATAGCGGCCCGGCGCAAGGCCGGCGACGTCACCTCCGAAGCCTACCGCCAGGAAGTCGGCCGCTTCATCGACGCGGAGCTGCGCGGCATGTCGTATGCGGTGATCGAGAACGATATCAAGGGCGCCAAGTCCGGCAACGAGATGATCGGCGAAGCGCTGGTGATGGGCAGCATCCGCGACCGGCTGCAGCCGGTGGTCACCAAGTCCGGCGGCACGCTGAGCTCCGACCTGGCGCCCGCGGTGATCGGCACCCGCTACACGCTGGTCACGCGCCTGCCGCTGAAGTCGGTGCTGGTGAAGTCGTACGCCGATTATCTCGCCGCGAACAAGGTCGAGAAGGCGGACATGTGGACGGCGCGCGACGTCGTCCTGCCGGCCGGCCGGCCGTATTCGCCGGTGCGCATCGCGGTATGGGATAGCGGCGTGGACACGGCGCTCTTTCCCGGCGCGCTGCTGACCGATGCCGCGGGCAAGCCCGTCTTCATCGCCTTCGACATCCAGGCCGAGCCGTCGACGCAGCCGATGGGGCCGATTACCGGGGATCCGAAGGAGAAGCTGCCGCGCATGAAGGCGCGCACCAAGGGGCTGTCGGACATGCGCTCCAACATCGACAGCCCCGAAGCGAGCCAGGTGAAGCAGCTGCTCTCCACGTTGAAGCGCGACGACTATCGCACGGTGATGGAGGAGATGAGCCAGGCCGGCGGCTATGGCCACGGCACGCACGTGGCGGGCATCGCCATGGCGGGCAACCCGTATGCGCGGCTCGTCAACGCGCGGCTCGAGTTCGGCTACAAGCTGCTGCCGGACCCGTGTCCTTCCGAGGAGCTCACGCGCAGGGTGGCGCGCAGCATGCAGGCCTACGTCGATTTCTTCCGCAGGAACCAGGTGCGCGTGGTGAACATGAGCTGGAGCGGCAGCGTTGGCGGCATCGAGCGCGAGCTCGAGCTCTGCAGCCTCGGCGCTTTCCCGGCCGGGAGGAAGGAGACGGCACGCCGGTATTTCGAGATCGAGAAGGACGCGCTTGCGAAGGCGATGGCGGGCGCGCCGGAGATCCTGTTCGTCGCCGCGTCGGGCAATTCCAACGAGGATGCCTCGTTCGCCGAGTCGATCCCCGCCGGCATCGCGCTGCCGAATGTGATCACCGTCGGCGCGGTCGACAAGGCGGGCGACGAGGCTCCGTTCACCAGCTACGGGCCGACGGTCAGGGTGCACGCCAACGGCTACCAGGTGGAGAGCTTCCTGCCCGGCGGCGAACGCGTGGCGCTATCCGGGACCTCGATGTCCGCGCCGCAGGTGGCGAACCTTGCCGGCAAGATGCTCGCGGTGAATCCGGCGATGAAGCCGGCCGAGGTCATCGAGGCGATCATCTCGACCGCGGAGAAGAGCGCGGATGGGCGGCGAGTGCTGATCCACCCCGCACGGGCGGTCGCCGCCGCCGAGGCGAAGAAGGCCGGCTGAGGCCGCGGTCCCCCCCCATGCGGCTGCTGGAGCGCGAAGTGGGCCTGTCACGCATCGCGTCGGCCTGGGCGCAGGCGGGCGCGGGAGCGGGTCGCCTGGTCCTGGTCAGCGGCGAGGCGGGGATTGGCAAGACATCGCTCGTCGCCCGGTTCGCCGCGGCCCATGACGCGGGCGTGGTGGCGTGGGGTCGCTGCGACTCTCTCATCACGCCGCGCGAGCTGGGGCCCGCCCATGACATCGCCTTTGCCCGCGGCGGCCGCCTTCAGGAGTGCTTCGACGGGACGCGGCCGCGCACGGCGCTCTTCGCGGCCTTCATCGCGGAACTGCGGCGCAAGCCGTGCGTATTCGTCTTCGAGGACCTGCACTGGGCCGACGAGGCGACCCTCGACCTGGTGAAGTACCTGGGGCGGCGCATCGGCGATACGCCTTCGATGCTGGTCGTCACCTTTCGCGACGAGGAGAAGGCGGGACGCGAGAGGCTGCGATCGGTGGTCGGCGAGCTCCCCGCGTCGAGCACCGTGCGAATCGAGCTCCAACCGCTTTCGCTCGAGGCGGTGCGAAGCCTGGCGGGCGACGAGCGCGGAATCGAGCTCCATGCGACCACCGGGGGCAACCCTTTCTTCGTCTCGGAGGTGCTCGCGGCCGATGAGGCTCGCGTTCCGGCGAGCGTTCGGGACGCGGTGCTCGGGCGGGTGGCGCGACTGCCGGCGGCGGCACGAGCGGTGGTGGAGTTGGCGAGCATCGAGCCCGCCGGCCTGGAGCGAGCGGTGCTCGAGACGTGCCTGGGATCCTGCGACGAGGCACTGGCGGAATGCGAGGAGCGCGCGGTGCTGGAGGCGGTCGATGGACGGCTGCGCTTCCGTCACGAGCTCGCACGCCTCGCGGTCATGGAGGCCATCGCCGAGTCCCGCCGCATCGCATTGCACCGCGCGCTGCTCGAGGTGCTGCGCCGCGCAAGCGCGGGCGTATCGCTCGCGCGTCTCGCCCACCATGCGGAAGGCGCGGAGCAACCCGAGGCCGTCCTCGAGTACGCAACCGCGGCGGCGCGCGCATGCGTCGCGGTGAGCGCCCACCGCGAGGCGGCGGATCACCTTGCCCGCGCCTTGCGCCACGCGGGCGGCCTGCCGGAACGCGATCGCGCCACGATGCTCGAGGAGTACGCGTGGCAATGCCAGCTCACCTCGCGTCCCGACACGGCGATCGGCGTGCGCGACCAGGCCCTGGCCATCTGGCGCCGCCTGGGCGAGCGCGAGCGCGAGGCAATGGCGCTCGCCGCCCAGGGTCCGTCGCTCGTCGGCGCCGGGCGCAACGCCGAGGCGAGGGCGGCGGTGCGGAGCGCGCTCGACATCATTAGCGGCCAGGCCCCGACTCGTGGCCACGCCTACATTCATCGCCAGCACGCGTACGTGTGCATGCTCGAGCGCGACGTGGATGAGGCGATCGAGGGCGCGCAGCGGGCGATCGTTCTCGCGGAGGAGTTCGGCGACACCGATTCGCTGGTGCACGCGCGCAATACCATCGGCGCGTCCCTGCTGGTGAGCGACGACATGGAGGGCCTCGCCCCGTTGCGCCAGGCGGTGGAGCTCGCCGCCGCGAACGGCCTCGAGTACCAGGTCGCGACCGCGCTCGGCAACCTGGGCTCCGCCTGCGGCGAGGTGCATCGGTATCGCGAAGCGCAGGGCTACCTCGAGGAAGGCATTGCCTACGCGCTCCAGCACGACCTCGACCAGTCGCGCACCTACATGCAGTCGTGGCTCGGCCTCGTGCAGCTGCATCGCGGCCACTGGAACGAGGCGGCGAGCCTCGCCCAGGAGGTCATCGGCAATCCGATCGCGGGCACCACCGGGCGAATCATGGCGTGGCTCTGCATCGCGCGGCTGCGCACGCGGCGCGGCGACCCCGGCGCCTGGGCAGCGCTCGACGAAGCGATGGCCCTCGCGGGGCCGACCCGCACCCTGCAGCGCCTGGCGCCGGTGGCCGCGGCGCGTGCCGAGGCGGCCTGGCTCGATGGCGAGGCGGGGTTTGCCGCGCGCGAGGCGGGCCTCGCGTACCCGCTCGCACTCGAGAAGCGCCACGCGTGGTTCGCGGGCGAGCTCGCCTACTGGCAGTGGAAGGGCGGGCGTCTCAGCGAGGCGCCGGCATTCGGCGCGCGCGCCTTCGTGCTGCAGATGGAAGGCCGCTGGAGGGACGCCGCCGGCGAGTGGAGCGCGCGCGACTGCCCCTACGAGAGCGCGCGTGCGCTGGCCGAGGGCGACATCGCGGCGCAGATGGAGGCGCTTGCGGTCTTCGAGCGGCTGGGCGCGCGTCCTGCCGCGGCGCGCGTGCGGCAGGCGTTGCGCAGCGCGGGGGTGAAGCGCATCCCGCGCGGCCCCCGGCCCTCCACCCGCGAGAACTCGCTGGGGGTCACGCAGCGCGAGCTGGAGATCCTCGCGTGTCTCGCCGAAAGCCTCACCAATGCCGAGATCGCGGCACGCCTGCACATCTCGGCGAAGACCGTGGACCACCATGTCGGCGCGCTGCTCGGCAAGCTTGGCGTGGGCAGCCGGCGCCAAGCGGCCCGCGCCGCGGCGGGTCTCGGCCTGATCGCCAAAGTAGGGTGATTCTCCCGATGTGGGGAGGGTCCGTCCGGGGCAACCTGCGATCTCCAACTACCGAAGGAGAACCCGCATGCCCCGTTACATGGTCGAACGTACTTTTCCCGAAGGCCTCGGACTTCCGGCCAACGACCAGGGCGCGCAGACCTGCGCAACCGTGGTCGGCACCAACCTGACCGAAGGCGTCACCTGGGTGCACTCGTATGTCACCCCCGACCGCAAGAAGACCTTCTGCATCTACGACGGTCCCTCGCCCGAGGCGATCCGTTCCGTGGCCAAGAAGAACGGCTTGCCGGTGGAAAGGATCCAGGAGGTGCGGGTGCTCGATCCCTACTTCCACCGCTGACCGCGGTTCCCGGCCTCGGTGATCTATCCCGCGCGCATGATCGCGTAGAACCGCTCGATGTGGGGAGGTTGATCACTCCTTCTTGACGACGCCGGGGCCCATCCTGGCGCCGTCGAGCCAGTCGGACTTCTCCACGTCGACGAACATCACCTGCGTGACCTCGGGCGCGGCGTTCAGGTGCTGCTTCATCACTTCCATGATGGCGCGCGCGCAGGCGGTCTTCTGCTCGGGCGTGCGGCCGGGGTAGAGCTCGATGCGAACCATGGGCATGGCATATCCTCGTGGCAAATGAGCACGAATTCTGGCACGTGGCTCGCGGCCGCGCTGCGCCGCATGGGCCTCGCTGACGGGACAGGCGAGCCGCCGGCAACCGCGCTCGCGGGCGGAGTCTCCTCCGACATCTATCGCATCGATCTCGCCTCGGGACCGATCTGCGTGAAGAGGGCGCTGGCGCAGCTCAAGGTGAGCGCGGTCTGGGAAGCGCCGGTGGAGCGCAACCGCTGGGAGGTCGCGTGGATGCGCAGAGCCGCTGTCATCGTTCCCGGCTTCGTCCCGCGAATTCTCGGCGATGACGCGGACAGCGGCGCGTTCGCGATGGAGTACCTGGCGCCGGAAGATCATCCGGCGTGGAAGGCGCACCTTCGGGACGGCGTCATCGATGTCGCGGTGGCGGGAGAGGTGGGCCGCCGGATCGCGCGGGTGCATGCGGCAACCGCGGACGACGCGGAGGTCGCGCGCGACTTCTCCACCGACCACATCTTCCACCCGATCCGCCTCGAGCCCTATCTGCTCGCGACCGCCGAGCGCCATCCGGATTGCGCGGGTGCGCTCCAGGAGTTGGTGCGCGTCACGATGGAGAACAAGCGCGCGCTGGTGCACGGCGACGTGAGCCCGAAGAACATCCTCGTGGCCGCGAGTGGGCCGATCCTTCTCGACGCCGAATGCGCGTGGTACGGTGACCCCGCCTTCGACCCCGCCTTCTGCCTCAACCACATGCTGCTCAAGTGCCTCTGGCGCCCGCAATGGCGCGATCGCTATCTCGCGTGCTTCGATGCGCTCGCGCAGGCCTATCTCGCCGGCGTCGATTGGGAACCCGCGGCTCGCATCGAGGCCCGCATCGCCCACCTGCTGCCCGGACTCTTCCTTGGACGCGTCGATGGCAAGAGTCCCGCGGAGTACCTGACCGGAGAACGCGATCGCGAGCGTGTGCGGCGGGTTGCGCGGGCATTCCTTTCTCAGCCTACCGACCGCCTCGATGCGATTCGCGACGCCTGGCAGCGTGAGCTCGCGCGATGATGGATACGACGATCACGAGAGTGACGGGACGCCGCGTGTGGGATTCTCGTGGACGTCCGACGGTAGAGGCGGAGGTCGCGCTCGCGCGTGGCGCTATCGGACGCGCGATCGCGCCGGCGGGCGCCTCGCGCGGCGTCCACGAGGCGATCGACCTGCGCGATGGCGGCGAAGCCTTCGGCGGGCTCGGTGTGGGGCGTGCGGTCGTCAATGTCGGCAGTGAGATTGCAGCGCGCCTGCGTGGCATGGACGCGGCCGACCAGCCGGCGGTCGATGCGGCTTTGGAAGCCCTCGACGGCACGCCGCAGCTCGCGCGCCTCGGCGGCAACGCCGCGATCGCGGTCTCGATGGCGGTTCTTCACGCCGCGGCTGCCGCGAGTACCAGGCCGCTGTGGGCGTACCTCGCGGCCGGCGGGCCGGTTAGCCTGCCGATGCCGGAGATCCAGATCTTCGGCGGCGGCGCGCACGCCGGACGGCGCGTCGACGTGCAGGACTTCATGGTGATGCCCATCGGCGCGCAGAGCTTCGACGAGGCGATCGCTATCACCGCGGAGGTCTACCGCGCCGCCGGCGTCCTGATGGCGGAGGCGGGAAAGCTCCAGGGGGTGGCGGACGAGGGCGGTTTCTGGCCCGCATTCGACACCAACGAGGACGCCCTCGAGATGCTGGTGCGCGCCATCGAGCGCGCCGGCTTCACGCCCGGGGTGGAGGCCGCGATCTCGCTCGACATCGCGGCATCGGAGTTCGGCGAGGCGGGACGCTACCGCTTCGGCCTCGAGGGCCGCGAATTCGACAGCGACGCGTTGATCGATCTGTTGCTCGGCTGGCTCGATCGCTATCCCATCGTTTCGATCGAGGACCCGGTGGGCGAGGACGATCCCGTCGGCATGGCGCGATTCACCGCGGCGGCCGGGGATCGGGTGCAGGTGATCGGCGACGACTACCTGGTCACGGATGCGGAGCGCGTGCGGAATGCGATCGCGGCGCGCGCCTGCAACGCGGTGCTGGTGAAACCCAACCAGGCCGGCACGGTGACGCGCGCGCGCGCGGCGCTCGAGGCCGCTAAGGCCGCGGGCTGGGGCACCATCGTCTCCGCGCGCTCGGGCGAGACCGAGGACGTCACCATCGTCCATCTCGCGACGGGGTGGAACGCGGGGCAGCTCAAGGTCGGGTCGTTCGCGCGTTCCGAGCGCATGGCGAAATGGAACGAGGCGCTGCGCATCGAGGAGGCGCTGGGCGGGAACGCGCGCTTCGCGGGGTGGCGCGTTCCGGGGATCGCGCGCGGCGGAAGGTAGAATGGCGCGATGCCCGATTCGCGCCCTCTCTCGCACCTTTTCGACCAGAACCGCGCCTGGTCGGAGCGCATCCGCAAGAGCGACCCCGAGTTCTTCACGCGCCTTTCGGGGCAGCAGCGGCCCCGCTATCTCTGGATCGGCTGCGCCGATAGCCGCGTCCCGGCCAACGAGATCGTGGGACTTCCTCCCGGCGAGCTCTTCGTGCACCGCAACGTCGCCAACGTCGTCGTCCACAGCGACCTCAACTGCCTCTCGGTGATGCAGTTCGCGATCGAGGTGCTGAAGGTCGAGCACGTGATCGTGTGCGGCCACTACGGCTGCAGCGGCGTCACGGTGGCGCTCAGGAACGAGCGCGTGGGCCTCGCCGACAACTGGCTGCGCCACGTGCAAGACGTGCACGCCAAGCACAACGGACGGGTTTCGGCCATGGCCGACAACGCGCGACGCATCGACCGCCTGTGCGAGCTGAACGTGATCGAGCAGGTGGTGAACGTGAGCCAGACCACGATCGTGCGCGATGCGTGGGACCGCGGCAACAAGCTCTCGGTGCACGGCTGGGTCTACGGCCTCGAGGACGGGCTGGTGCGTGACCTGGACATCACCGTGAGCGGCGCCGGTGAAACCGCCGCCGCGTACCAGCGGGCGCTCGCCGCGCTCTAGAAGAAAAGCGACGCCCCACATGCTGCCGCTCAACGGAGTGCGCGTCATCGAGCTTTGCAACGTCGCCGCCGGCCCCTTCTGCGGCATGCTGCTCGCCGACATGGGCGCCGACGTGATCAAGGTCGAGAACCCCACGGGCGGCGACACCATGCGCCAGTGGCCGCCGCTCAACGCGGGCTACAGCGAGAACTTCGCCTCGCTCAACCGCAACAAGCGCTCGGTGACGCTCGACTTGAAGGACCCGGACCACAAGGCGCGCGCCCGGGAGCTGATCCTGGGCAGCAACGTGCTGATCGAGAACAACCGCCCCGGGGTGATGGATCGTCTCGGACTGGGATACGCCTCGTTCGCCGCGGAGAAGCCCGCGCTCGTCTACTGCTCGGTCTCCGCCTTCGGGCAGGAAGGGCCGCGCGCCACCGAGGGCGGCTTCGACCTCACGATGCAGGCGATGAGCGGCGTGATGAGCGTGACCGGCGAGCCTTCCGGGGCGCCGGTGAAGTGCGGCGTGCCGCTCGCGGACTTCTGCGCCGGGCTCTACGCCGCGTATGCGATCGCCGCGGTGTTGCGCCGCGTGCAGCAGGGCGGCAAGGGCGAGCACATCGACGTGTCGATGCTCGGCGCCTGCCTGGGCGTGGCGGCGCTGCAGACGAGCGAGTATTTCGGCACCGGCCGCGATCCCGCGAAGCTCGGCTCGGCGCATCCGCGCAACGCCCCCTACCAGGCGTTCCGCGCGCGCGACGGCTACTTCGCCATGGCGGCGGGGAACGATGGCCTGTGGAAATCCGCGTGCGAGGCGATCGGGCTGGGCGCGCTCGCCTCCGAGCCGCGCTTCGGCTCGACCACGCTGCGCGCGCAAAACCAGGCGGAGCTGAAGGCGATCCTCGAAGGCGAGTTCGCGAAACACGACGCCGAGGACCTGCTCGCGAAGTTCCGCGCGGCGGGCGTGCCGTGCGCGCCGATCAACAGCTACTCCAGGGCGCTCGACGACGAGCAGGTGAAGCACATGCAGTGGGTGCGCGAGATCACGCTGCCGGGCGGGGCGAAGACCCGCACCTTCGCCTCGCCGCTGCGATTCACCGGCAGGGGATTCGACATCTACCGCGACCCGCCGGCGCTCGGGCAGCACGATGCGGAGATCTTTCCGCGGGGAAAGACGGGGACGCCGTGAGCGCGAATCAGCCGGTCGCTGAAGGCTGCGGGCTGGGCGCCGGGCTCGAAGGCGGCACGCTCACCCTCACGCTCGACCGGCCGGAAAAGAGGAACGCCCTTTCCGCGGCGCTGGTGGAGGCGCTGATCGAGCAGGTCGAGGGCGCTCCCGCGCGCGGGGTTCGGCTGCTGGTGCTGCGCGGCGCGGGCAAGAACTTCAGCGCCGGCTTCGACATGGGCGGCTACGAGGCGCAGTCGGAGGGCGACCTGGTGCTGCGCTTCATCCGCATCGAGCAGTTGCTGCAGGCGGTGCGCCATGCGCCCTTCGATACGGTCGCGCTCGCGCACGGCACCAATTTCGGTGCCGGGGTGGACCTGGTGGGCGCTTGCGCACGCCGTGTCGTCGCGCCCGAATCGACCTTCCGCATGCCGGGCTTGCGATTCGGGCTGGTTCTCGGCTCGCGCCTCTTCGCCTCGCGCGTGGGTAGCGAGCGCGCTCGGCAGGTGCTGCAGGTATCGCGGACCTTCAATGCGGCCGAAGCGCTCGAGTGGGGCTTCGCGACGGAAGTCGCGTCCCAGGAGC
>JBKJTM010000548.1:0-3226 GCA_046590805.1 Usitatibacter sp. | reverse complement strand
TACGAGTGGGATTTCACGTAGAGCGGCACCGCGCCCTCGAGGCGGGCGCCGTCCCAGAGGGTGAGGTATTGCGGCGTCCAGCCGCTCGGCTCCGAGGCGCAGCCGCTCGCGTGCAGGCTGTCGAGGAAGGCGTGGCTCAGCGTCGGATTGCCGTCGGCGAGCGCGTCCCATTGCCGCGCATCGACGGCCCCGAGCGAGTCGAGGATGCGCGGGCTGCCTGGCAAGGGGAGGTGGACCTTTATACTTTCGCGGGAACGTACGGAATGATAACCACATGAAGCTCGCAGTCGCGCAGATCAACACCACCGTGGGCGATTTCGCCGGCAACGCGGCGCGCATCCGCAAGGCGGTGGAAGACGCGCGCGCGGGGGGGGCACGCCTCGTGGTCACGCCGGAGATGGCGCTCTCGGGCTATCCCGCCGAGGACCTCTGGCTGCGCGACGACTTCTGCGACGAATGCACCGCCGAGCTGATGAAGCTCGCCGCGTACTGCACCGACGTGGGCGCCGTCGTGGGCTACCCCCATCGCGAGGGGCGCACGCGCTACAACGCAGCGGCGCTGCTGCGCGGCGGTCGGATCGAGGCGTTCTACTTCAAGCAGAAGCTGCCGAACTACGCGGTGTTCGACGAGCGGCGCTACTTCGAGCCCGGCAACCGGCCGTGCGTCTTCGAGGTCGAGGGGCGCAAGGTCGGCCTCGCCATCTGCGAGGACCTCTGGTTCCCGGAGCCGGCCACGCAGGCGAAGGCCGCGGGCGCGGAGGTGCTGGTGTCGATCAACGCCTCGCCCTTCCACCGCACGCAGCTCGCCGAGCGCTACACGCGCATGGGCGCCCGGGTGAAGGAGACCGGCCTGCCGCTCCTCTACGTGCACGGGGTGGGCGGCCAGGACGAGCTGGTCTTCGACGGCGCCTCCTTCGCTTTCGATGGCGAGGGCCTGCCGTGCTACCAGGGCGAGACCTTCGCCGAGACGGTCGATATCGTCGAGTTCGACGGCGCGAAGGTGAAGGGCCCGATGGCCAAGCCCCTCACGGAGGAGGAGGTCCTCTACCGCGCCCTGGTGACGGGACTGCACGACTATGTCGAGAAGAACCGCTTCCCCGGGGTGATCCTGGGCCTGTCGGGCGGCGTCGATTCAGCGCTGGTCCTGGCGCTGTGCGTCGACGCACTGAGCGCCAAGCGCGTGCACGCGGTGATGATGCCTTCGCCCTACACCGCGGCGATCAGCATCGCCGATGCGCGCGAGATGGCGAGGATCCACCGCGTCGAGTACAGCGAGATCGCGATCGCGCCGATGTTCGACGCCTTCCGCGAGCAGCTCGCCGCGTCGTTCGGTGGCCTTCCCGAGGACACCACCGAGGAGAACCTGCAGTCGCGCATTCGCGGCACGCTCCTCATGGCGCTGTCGAACAAGTCCGGCTCGATCGTGATCGCCACCGGCAACAAGAGCGAGATGGCCACCGGCTACGCGACCCTCTACGGCGACATGGCGGGCGGGTTCGCGGTGCTGAAGGACATCGTGAAGACGCAGGTCTACCGCCTCGCCAACTGGCGCAATTCCCAGGGCACGGTGATCCCGGCACGGGTGATCGAGCGCGCGCCCACCGCCGAGCTCGCGCCCGGCCAGGCGGACCAGGACACGCTGCCGCCCTACGAGATCCTGGACGCCGTGGTCGAGCGCTACATGGAGCGCGACCTCACCGCCGAGCAGATCGCCGGCATGGGCCTGGACCTCGCCACGGTGCGCGAGGTGGTGCGCCTGATCCGCGTGAACGAGTACAAGCGCCGCCAGTCGCCGCCGGGAGTGCGCATCACGCCGCGATCGTTTGGCAAGGACTGGAGGTATCCGATAACATCCGGGTTCCGCCCGAGGAGCTGAAGACAGCGCGCCATGAAGAAAATCGAAGCGATCGTGAAGCCGTTCAAGCTCGACGAGGTGCGCGAGGCGCTCTCGGAGATCGGCGTGACCGGCCTCACCGTCACCGAGGTGAAGGGCTTCGGGCGCCAGAAGGGCCACACCGAGCTCTACCGCGGCGCCGAGTACGTGGTCGACTTCCTGCCCAAGGTGAAGGTCGAGGTGGTGGTGGCCGACTCCCTGGTGGAAAAGGCGATGGACGCGATCGTGAAGGCCGCGCGCACCGGCAAGATCGGCGACGGCAAGATCTTCGTGTTCGGCGTCGAGCAGGTGGTGCGCATCCGTACCGGCGAGACGGGCGAGGAAGCGGTCTAGGCGCCTGCCGCGCCCGCGGGGTAGGCCCGGAGGGGCCTTTCCGGTATCCTTGCCGGCATAACAGGAATAGGAAACAAGAATGCTGCTAGCCGCCTTCTATGTGTTCGCGATCGCCGCGATCATCCTGCACTACACCGGGCACCTGAAGCGCTGGAACTGCGAGTGGATGCTGATCGTGCTGGCAATCGCGGTCTTCCCCGCGGTCCTCTTCCTCTAGCAGGGCCTTCGCCGCCTCCCGGCCGGGCGTTAGTCCTACGCTCGGCCCGGCCGCTGTCCGATAGCCCTCGCCCTCCGACCGCCCTAAGCTGTCGGATCGGGCGCCGTTTCCGGCGACGCTTCGGAGGTTCCGCCAATGAATCACCAGCTCTGGGCATCCGTCGGCGCCCGCGTCGTCGCGCTCTCGTTCGTCATCGCCGGCTTGGCGGCTTGCGGCGAGCGTCTCTCCAACACCGCTGCTGGCACGCCGAAAGCCACTGCCGCCAGCCCCTCGGCCGTGGTGATCGGCCAGGCGCCGGCCGAGCCGCAGCCCGATACCCCGGTCAATAACACGCCCGCGGGCACCAGCGAGCTCTCCAAGTCGGTGGAGTCGAACTCAATGCCCCTTCCTGGCCAGCCCAACGACCATTCCAACGTGGCGCCCAAGCCCTCGCAGAGCGCGGAGAGCGTCGAGGTGCTGAAGTCGACCGAGGCTGCCAGGCAGGCGAACAACGGTGAGAAGCAGGAAAGGGCCCAGTGATGAAACCCGACCAAACCAAGCCCGCTGACCAGCCGAAGTCCGATGCCGCGAAGCAGCAGCAGGCCCAGAGCGGCGAAGGCCAGCAATACGGCGAAGGCAACTACAAGGCCACGCGTCAGTACAACGAAGGCATGAAGGAGCACGTCGAGAACCACGACATCGAGCAGGAAGCGCGCGATGCCGCTCCGCGGACCGCCGCCGAGGAGAAGGAGATGGAGGATGCCGAGCGTATCGGCCGCAGCAAGTCGCGCGGCGAAGGCGCC
>JBKJTM010000516.1:0-4540 GCA_046590805.1 Usitatibacter sp. | reverse complement strand
CGAATGGGTGCTGAGGACCGCGTGCGCGCAGGTCAGGCTCTGGCAGGAGCGCGTGAAGCCGGGGCTGAGGATGTCGGTCAACCTGGCGGTGGGCCAGCTGGCCGACGGCGAGCGGCTGCTTGCGGCAGTGGCGGATGCGATCCGCGACGCCGGCATCGACGCCGCGGTGCTCGAGCTCGAGCTCACCGAAAGCCACCTGATGCGCGACATCGAGGACAAGGCGGCGATCCTGCAGCGCCTGGGCGACCTGGGCGTGGGCATCGCCATCGACGACTTCGGCACCGGCTACTCCTCGCTCTCGTACCTGAAGAAGCTGCCGGTGGACGCGATCAAGATCGACAGCTCGTTCGTGCGGGACATGGAGGCCGATCCCAACGACGAGGCGATCATCCGCGCGATCCTCGCCATGGCGCACTCGCTCAAGCTCCTGGCGGTGGCGGAGGGGGTGGAGACCGCCGCGCAGTTCGAGGCGCTGCGCGAGCTGGGCTGCGACGAGTACCAGGGGTTCTACGAGAGCCCGGCGCTGCCCGCCGCCGACTTCGAGAAGCGCTACGGCGTCTAGCTGCTCGTCACCCCCGCGAAGGCGAGGGTCCAAGCTTGGATCCCCGCCTTCGCGGGAATGACACTTAGTTAGTCCTTCGTATCGATCTTGAGGTCCTGGACCTTGCGGGTGAGGGTGTTGCGGCCGATGCCGAGCAGGCCCGCCGCCTCGATCCGCCGCCCGCCGGTGTGCTGCAGCGCCTTCACGATCAGCGTCGTCTCGAAGTCGCGCGTGAGCGAGTCGGCGATGCCGGTCTCGCCGCGGGCGAGCCGACTCGCGACCTCGCGCTCGAGCACGCGCCGCCAGTCGCCGTCGCCCGCGGTGGCGCTCTTGTCGCCGCGCACCTCGGGCGGCAGGTCCTTCACGTCCACGACTTGTCCTGGCGCCATCACCGTCACCCAGTGGCAGACGTTCTCCAGCTGGCGGACGTTGCCGGGCCATTCCTGCGCGGCGAAGAACTGCAGCGCCGCATCGGTGAGCCGCTTGCCGTCCACGCCCAGGTCGCGCGCGCTCTTGGCGAGGAAGTGCTTGGCGAGCATCGCGATGTCTTCGCGCCGCTCGCGCATCGCCGGCAACCGCAGCCGGATCACGTTCAACCGGTGATAGAGGTCCTCGCGGAAGAGGCCCTGCTTCACGCGCGTCTCGAGCTCCTGGTGGGTGGCGGCGATCACGCGCACGTTGGCCGCGAGCGGCGTGTGCCCGCCGACGCGGTAGAACTGGCCGTCGGAGAGCACGCGCAGCAGGCGCGTCTGCAGGTCCTGGGGCATGTCCCCGATCTCGTCGAGGAAGAGGCTGCCGCCCTCGGCCTGCTCGAAGCGGCCACGGCGCATCGCCTGCGCGCCGGTGAATGCGCCGCGTTCGTGGCCGAAGAGCTCGCTCTCCAGCAGGTCCTTGGGGATCGCCGCGGTGTTGATGGCGATGAACGCCTTGGTCGAGCGCGGGCTGTGGCGGTGCAGGGCGCGCGCCACCAGCTCCTTTCCGGTGCCCGACTCGCCGGTGATCAGGACTGTCGCGTGGGAGTGGGCCAGGCGTCCGATGGCGCGAAATACCTCCTGCATCGCCGGCGCCTGGCCGAGGATCTCCGGCGTCTCGGTCTCGACCGGCGCCGCCTCGACGCTGCGGCGGCTCTCGTCCAGCGCGCGGCGCACCAGCTCCACCGCGTGGTCCACATCGAAGGGTTTCGGCAGGTATTCGAAGGCTCCGCCCTGGAACGCCGCCACCGCGCTCTCGAGGTCCGAGTACGCCGTCATGATGATCACCGGCGTCGTCGGCAGCCGCAACTTGAGCTGCCGCATGAATTCCAGTCCGGAGACGCCCGGCATGCGGATGTCGCTCACCACCACCTGCGGGGCCTCGTCGGGGAGACTGTCGAGCGCGTCCTGCGCGGCGCCGAAGGTCTTGTGCGCGATGCCCTCGCGCGCCAGCGCCTTCTCGAACACCCATCGGATCGAGCGGTCGTCGTCGATGATCCAGACCGGATTAGTCATCAGGTGAATACCCCTTCGCGAATCGGCAGCAATATCGTGAAGCGCGTGCGGCCCGGCACGCTGTCGAATTCGATCAGGCCGTGGTGCTGGCTCACGAAGCTCTGCGCGAGCGAGAGCCCGAGGCCGGTGCCGCCCTCGCGGCCGCTCACCAGCGGGTAGAAGATGCGGTCGGCGAGATCCGCGGGCACGCCTGGGCCGTCGTCCTCGATCGAGACCGCCACCGCGTGGCGGTAGTGCATCCGCGCGATGGTCGCCTTGCGGGCGATGCGCGTGGTGAGCCGGATCTCTCCCTCGCCCTGGGTCGCCTGTGCCGCGTTGCGCGCGACGTTGAGGATCGCCTGGATCAGCTGTTCCTTGTCGCCGGGCAGGTCGGGAAGGCTGGTGTCGTAGTCGCGCTTCACCTCGAGGCCGCGCGGGAATTCCGCCAGCAACAGGGTGCGCACGCGCTCGGTGACCTCGTGAATGTTCAGCATCTCCACGCGCGGCAGGCGGTTGGGCGTGAGCAGCCGGTTCATGAGCGATTGCAGCCGGTCGGTCTCCTTCACGATCACCTGGGTGAATTCGCGCAGCTCCGGGTCGCCCAGCTCGCGCTCCAGCAGCTGGGCCGCCCCGCGGATGCCGCCCAGGGGGTTCTTGATCTCGTGGGCGAGGTTGCGGATCAGCTCGCGGTTGGCTTCCTGCTGCTCGAGGATCTTCTCTTCGCGCGCGATCTTCATCTGCTGCTGCAGCTCGCGGAACTCGAGCACCAGGCGCGCCTCGCCCTCGGACTCGATCGGGCTGATGACGCAGTGCAGGTGCGCCGGGTAGCCCAGGACTTCGAGCAGCAGGTCGTTGTCGTTGAAGCCGAGCTCGTTCTCGAGCGCGTGCGTGAGGCGCTGCTCGAACTCGTCGTTGCCCGGCAACGCGCGGCGGAACGGGATGCCCACGAGGTGGCTGCGTCCTTGCGCGAACAGGGTCTCGGCTGCGGGATTCGCGTAGGTCACGTGGAGGCTTTCGTCGAGCATCAGCACAGCAGTGGTCAGCAGCTCGAGGCCCGCGTGCGGGGTCACGATGCTCATCGAAAAAAAGCAATAAGCGCGCCAGCCGGGGAGGCTGGCGCTTCGGCGCAACGGGAGTGCCGGAGGGTGAAGCGGGTCGAGGCTAGGGCTTGACGGCGCCGAGCTCTTTCTTGAGCGCCTCGATGTTCTTCTCGTGCTCGGCGACGGTGGCCTGCAGGCCGCGGATGCGGCCGGATGCCTTGTCGATGTTGCTGCGGAATTCCGCGAGCTGCGAGGGCGACGGCTCCGCGGCTTGCTGCGCCACGCGCACCGCCGCGATCAGCACCGGGTTCTGCTGCTCCTGGAGGAGCGCCGTGCGCGCGCCGGTGAGCGATTCTTCCTCGCGCGTAAGCTCCTGCTCGAGGATCTTGCGGCGATCGTTGTCGCGCTTCTTCTGCAACTGGGGCTCGACCGATGCGAGGCGCTCGCGCGGCACCGGCGTCACGATCGCCGCGGCGGGCTTCGCCTTCGGCTCGGCATCCGCCTCGTTCCTGGATTCCTTCGCTTCCCTGGTATCGGCCTTTGCATCCGCCTTCGCGTCGGCCTGCTCGGCGATGACCACGTTGGCCTTCTGCAGGCGGCCCGCGGGCGTTCCCGGAATGGTGGTGAGCGGCTCGAGGTCCATCACCGCCGCGCCCTTCATCGGCTTGTTCGAATAGGTCACGCGACCGCTGTCGTCGACGTGCTTGTAGATCGTCGACTGGGCGAATGCGGCCGGCATCGCGGCTGCCATCGCCAAACCCGCGATCCAGACGGTCTTCATGCCGTGCTCCCTTTCGCGAAAACGGAAGGGAAGAATAGGGAGCGTCAAACAAAATAGCAACGAGATCAATGAGATAAGCGCGCCCGGCCACCATAGGTTGTGGTCGCGAGCGCTCGCAAACACAAGCTGGCGCCTGGGACTCAAACGAAAAGGGGGCGGATCGCCCGCCCCCCAGGTGTCGCAAAGCGATCTCGCTCAGGCCGAGTAGTACATGTCGAACTCGACCGGGTGCGTGGTCATGCGGAAGCGCTGCACCTCCTCGTACTTGAGCGCGATGTAGGCATCGATCATGTCGTTGGTGAAGACGCCTCCGCGCGTGAGGAACTCGCGGTCCTTGTCGATCGACTCAAGCGCCTCGTCGAGCGAGGCGCACGGATGCGGCACCTTCGCCGCCTCTTCCGGCTCCAGGTCGTAGAGGTTCTTGTCGAGCGGATCGCCGGGATGGATCTTGTTCTGCACGCCGTCCAGGCCCGCCATCAGCAACGCGGCGAAGCACAGGTACGGGTTCGCCGTCGGATCCGGGAAGCGCACCTCGACGCGGCGGCCCTTGGGGCTCGACACGAACGGGATGCGGCACGAAGCGGAGCGGTTGCGCGCCGAGTAGGCGAGGTTGATCGGCGCTTCGTATCCGGGAACGAGACGGCGGTAGCTGTTCGTCGTCGGGTTCGAGAACCCGCACACGGCCTGCGCGTGAGAGATCACGCCGCCGATG
>JBKJTM010000335.1:0-4419 GCA_046590805.1 Usitatibacter sp. | reverse complement strand
CCCGTCATCATCACCGTCGCGATCACCGGCGCCGTGCCGAGGAAGAAGGACAGTCCGGCCGTCCCCGTCACGCCCCCGCAGCAGGTCGAGTCGACGCACGAGGCCTTCGAGGCCGGCGCCACCCTGGTCCACATCCACGTGCGCAATCCCGACGAGTCGCCCGGCTCCGATCCCGAGGCCTACGGCAAGGTGATGGAGGGTGTGCGCAAGCATTGCCCGGGCATGATCGTGCAGTTCTCCACCGGCGGGCGCGGGCGTGACCAGACGGCTCGCGGCGCGATGCTCTATCTCAAGCCCGACATGGCCTCGCTCGCCACCGGCTCGGTGAATTTCCCCACCAACATCTACGAGAATCCGCCGGATTTCGTCGAGAACCTCGCCAGGATGATGCTCGACAACGGCATCAAGCCCGAGGTCGAGGTGTTCGACCTGGCGATGCTCTACAACGCCGCCAATCTCGTGAGGAAGGGGCTCCTCAAGGCCGATGCGCACGTGCAGTTCGTGATGGGCATTCCCAACGCGATGCCGGCGCGCCGCACCATCTTCGATTTCCTGCGGAGCGAGCTCGCGGCGGTGCTGCCGCAAGCCACCTGGGTCGCCGCGGGCGTCGGCCGCCACCAGTGGGAAGTGAACCAGTGGTGCCTGGGGGCCGGCGGCCATTGCCGCACCGGACTCGAGGACAACCTGCGCATCGAGCCCGACCGCCTCGCCGCGAGCAACGCCGAGCTGGTGAAGAAGATCGCCGACAACTGCGAGCGCTACGGCCGCCGCCCGGCGACCGCCGCCGAAGCACGCCAGATCCTCGGCCTTCGCGCCGCCGCCTGACCTGCCGTTGCCGGACACCCTTCTCGAGCGGCTGTACGAGCGCGCGCGGCAGCGGCGCGGGCGCATCGTGCTGCCCGAGACCGGCGACGAGCGCATCGTCGAGGCGGCACGGCGGCTGAAGCAGCAGGGCCTGGCCGAGGCGATCCTGCCGCCCGATCCGGCGAGCGATCCACGGCTCGAAGCCTATGCGGCGCTCTATCCGGGCAGCGCGAAGATCGCGCTGCGCGCGGTGAAGAAGCCGCTCTTCCACGCCGGAATGATGGTGAGGGCCGGCGACGCCGACGCGATGCTGGCCGGGGTCGCCTGCCCCACGGCGCGCGTGATCGAGGCCGGCATCATGACGATCGGCCTCGCCGAAGGCATCCGCACGCCGTCCAGCTTCTTCCTCATGGTGCTCAAGGACCGCGTGCTGGTCTATGCCGACTGCGCGGTGAATCCGGATCCCGATGACGAGGCGCTCGCCGACATCGCGCTCGCCTCGGCGCAGAGCTGCCGCTCGCTGCTGCAGGAGGAGCCGCGCGTGGCGATGCTTTCCTTCTCCACCAGGGGCAGCGCCAGCCATGCACACGTGGACAAGGTGGTGCGGGCAACGGAAATCGCCCGCGCCCGCAACCCGGCGCTCGCGATCGACGGCGAGCTGCAGGCCGACGCCGCACTGGTGGAGAGCGTGGCGCGCAAGAAGGTCGCGGGCGGGAGCTCGGTCGCCGGGCGCGCGAACGTGCTGGTGTTCCCCGATCTCGACGCCGGCAACATCGCCTACAAGCTCACGCAGCACCTGGCCGGGGCGCGCGCCATCGGGCCGATCCTGCAGGGATTCGCCAAACCGGTGAGCGACCTGTCGCGCGGCGCGAGCGTCGACGACATCGTGGCGACCGCGGCGGTGCTGATGGCGCTCGCCTAGGAGACGAAAGCGTCGGGCACTGGAGCCTCGGGTTCACTCCTGCAGAGGCTAGTTCAGGAACCAATGATTGCGCCGAATTGCGTGATACACTGTTTACGCAATCAATACGAATTACGCAATCATAATGCGAACGATCCCAGCCCATGAACTGGCAACACGCCGGCGCTTGGCCACCCGCCTCTCGGAAGCCCTGCGGGGGCTTCCAGGACCTATCGCCATCGACCGGGTTGAGGTCGAACCCGACCGGCGTGGCGGGCCCTCGCAGGAGTTGGACTTCATCGTCCACCTGACCGTATAGGGCCGGCGGCTGGCATTGCTCGTTGAGGCCAAGAAGAGCGCCTTCCCGCGCGACATAAAGGTCGCGCTTGAGCGGCTGGAGCGCGTGGCCGAGGCCGCGCCCGCGGGGCCGCGCGGCGAGGTAAAGGTCCCTTTCTTCGTAACCGAGACGCTTTCACCCGGAGCGCGCGAGACGCTGCGCGCGAGAAACATCGGCTACCACGATGCCGGCGGAAGCCTCTTCATCCCTGCTGCCGGGGCTTATGTTTTCATCGATAGACCGCCGCCTACGAAGGATCCGTCTGCGGCAGTCGAGGTCTTTCGGCGCAAGAGCGCGCGGATCGTCCACACTGCCCTTTCCAGTTCGAAGGAATGGTTCAACGCGAACGAGATCGCCGCGCAGGTCGGCGTTGCAGTGAGCACAGCTTCGAGGACTTTGATCGCCCTCGAGAGCATGGGCTTCGCCTCTTCGCGAGGGAAGGGACGGTTGAAGGAGCGGACCATACCGGACCGCGGTGCGCTCCTTGATGCATGGGAGCGCTCAGTGCTGGCCTCGCGCGCGCCGATTCTTCGCAAATTCTTCGTACCCGCGGCCTCGAGCGCGCGCGGTCTGGTTGCAAAAGTGATCTCGGGATTCCCCTCGACCGTGGAGTTCGCGGTGACCGCCGAGGCAGCGGGGCAGATCTACGCGCCATATCTCACTTCCGAACCGACTGCCGTGCGGTTGCGCGCCGTGGCATCCAGCATCCTGGTCGCCGCGATCGCGAGCATTGGAGGCAAGCCCGTAGAGGAGGGATTCAACCTGGGGGTGATCGAACTCGAGGAGGCGGGGGATCTCTTTCGCGGCCAGCGAATCGAAGGCCTCCCGCTCGCTAGCCCGATCCAGGTCTACCTCGATCTGCTGCGCGGCGAGGGGCGCGCCAAGGATCTCGCCGAGCACTTACGCCGCGAAAAGATCGGGTTCTGAGCGTGAAGCCGAAGGTCATTGGCGCCTACCAACAGGAGGATCTCGCCGCAGAGTGCGAGCGGATGCTGGCTTCGCTGCTGCACGGCCTTGGCCCTTGGCAGCACTCCGTGTATCTCGTGGGCGGCCTCGTTCCGCGATACCTCGTGAAGGATCGCCCGCCGGCGGTGCCTATGCCCGCGGGCACACGCGACGTCGACATCGTGGTGGACCTCCTCATGCTCGCGGACGTCGAGGCGTATCGCACCCTGGAGGAGAACCTGAAGGACCGTGGCTTCGAGCGCGATGAGAATTCCCAGCACCAGAAGGTGTCCTGGCGCTGGTACCGGCGAAGCGAGCATGGACACAAGTTGATCCTGGAGTTCCTGGCCGACGATCCGGTCGCGGGTGGCGGCAAGGTGAAGGAGCTGCCAACCGAAGGCGGGGTATCGGCTCTGAACGTCCCGCACGCTTCGATGGTGGTGGACCTTCCACGAGGTGGCCACGGTGACCGTGGATCTCCTCGATGGCGCGGGTCGCTTCGAAGCCTCGATTCGCCATGCCGATATTCTGAGCTTCACCTGCCTGAAGGCGCTTGCGTACGCCGACCGCGCTGAACGAAAGGATGCGCACGACCTTATCTACTGCCTCGAGCATTGGCACGGCGGCATCGACGGCATCGCTAGGTTCATCGTCGAGCGCTCGGGCTCGCGTCACGGCGTCGCCCTCAAACAGGCCACGGAGATCCTGCGCAAGCGCTTCACCACTACGACTACGGATGCGATCGTGACCGAAGGTTATCGCAAGGATGGGCCAGTCGCAGTCGCCCTCTTCGAGCTGGGCGAGGAGATAACCCCGGAACTGCGCGAAAAGCGCGTGCTGCGCCAGCGGCAGGCTTCCGACGTGGTCGAGCAGTTGACGGCGGCGATCGCGAGCCTCGAAGCGGCCCAAGGCGCCGCAGGATAGCTATGTACGTCCCGGTGAAGCGGACGTTCACCGAGTTCGCCATGGAGGAGGGCGGCGAGGAGGACTTCGAGCACTGGTCCCGCTACGTCCGGCACAAGGACCCGTCCGGTTGGGAAGAACTCCTGAAGCTCCCCATGGCCGTCGTCCTGGGGGAAGCTCGCAGCGGCAAGACCGAGGAGTTCCGCCAGCATGCGCGGCGCTTGCGCGCCGAGGGGAAAGCAGCCTTCTTCATCCGGCTGGATGAGCTGGCCGATAGCACGTTCGAAGACTGCGCTGGCCGACGGGTATATGCAGGACTCTACGCGTTAGGATTAAAACCCCGGAGAGTGGCTGGGCCCACGCAAGTCGCGGCGGCGCCGGGCTAGTGCTCGTCTTCCCCCGACCTCGACTCGGGCAGCCTCGCCTACAAGCTCACGCAGCACCTCGCCGGCGCGCAGGCGATCGGCCCGATCTTGCAGGGGTTCGCGAAGCCGATGAGCGATCTTTCCCGCGGCGCGACCGTCGACGA
>JBKJTM010000045.1:0-7962 GCA_046590805.1 Usitatibacter sp. | reverse complement strand
GGGCGCCCTGGCCCTTGATAGATGCCCGGTAGACGCGCTGCGCTTCCTTGTAGGGGAAATCCAGCGGCCCGATGTTGTTCGCCCTGGCGTAGTCGACGATCTCGGAGGCGAAATGATGTCCGGCGCGGAAGGGCAGCTTGTATTTCCGCATGAGCACGTCGGCAAGCTCCTGCGACGCGGTCCAGTCGCTGTTGAGCTCTTCGAGCGCGCGCTCGGGGCTGATCACGAGCGAGCCCAGGATCCTTTCCCATGCCGTGAGCACGCGAACGGCGCTGCGCACGACTTCGCTGTTGTCGCGCACCTCCTTGGGATCGGCCATGCCGGGCGTGATGTTGTGCGCGCGAATCATCGGTCCCATGGCGAGCGTGATCGCGGACGAGGCGTCGCGGCGCGCGCTGTTGAGGAGCCCGGGGTTGCGCTTCTGCGGCATCGCACTCGACACGTAAGTGCTGCCACCGCCTTCGGCAAGCAGGATCCAGGGGCGCGAGTGGGCATACTGCCCCATCAGGTCCTCGACGAAATGACCGGCGCGAAGCGAGATGCTGGCGACGATCGCCGCCACTTCGACGGGCTGGTCCATCGAAGAGATCTGCGACGCGTCATAGGCGTTCTCGACGATCCGTGAAAACCCGAGGTATTCGGCCATCCGCGCGCGGTTCAGCGGCCAGCTCGTGCCGTTGAGGACCGTGGTGCCCATAGGCGAGCGGTCGATCCGCGCGTACGCCTGCCGGATCTTCTCGCCGTCGCGCTCCAGGCCGGATGCATGTCCCAGCAGATAGTGACCGTAGCTGTTGGGCTGCGCCGCGACGCCGTTGGTGTAGTTCGGGACGATCGTGCTCGCGTGCTTCTCGGCCAGCGCGACGAGCGCCTGGTTGGTCTTGTTGAGCTGCGTGGCGAGCGCGAGCAGCTCCTCACGCAGGATCGCCGCACGATAGGTGGCGTGCATGTCCTGGCTCGAGCGCCCGGCGTGAAGCAGGGTGACGTCCTGTCCCGCTGCCTCGATCATCAGCGGCTCGAAGGTGATCACGGTCGAGGGACGCTTCGCGCCCGGCTGGCTGCCGTCATGTATGACCTTGGCGACGCCCGCAGCTACCCGCGGTGCCAATGCCTTGTCAAGCAGGCCTTCATCCGTGTTGATGACGGCGCTCGCCTTGTTCATCTCGCCCAGCCAGAAGAACTCGTCTCGGGCGGGGGGGCTTTGCGCGCTTCCCGGGGAGACGAAGAAAAGCGTGGATAGCGCAGCGGCTATCAAATGGCGCGAAGACAAGAGAACCTCCTGACCAGCGTCATGGGCGCTGAATGATCGCATGCTTAGCAAGGCAGCAGTATCGACGAGCGCGCCGGCTTTCCTCCGCCGCCGTAGACGCGGCCGAAGAAAGCGCTGATCGCCTCCAGCTCCGGGGCGCAGACCGAGTGCGGCATCGGCCAGGTGTGCCACTCGACTTCGTAGCCGCGTCCTTCCAGCGTCGCGCGTGACATCTCCGCCATCCGGATCGGGATGATCGGGTCGTCGGTGCCGTGCGCCATCAGGATCGGCGTCGCACGGTTGGCCGACGAGGCTTCCGCGTCGAGGGAGGCCTCGAGCGGCAGGTAGGTCGAGAGCGCCACGATGCCGCCGAGGCGGTTCGCGTGCCGCAGTCCGGTCTGCAGCGCGATCGCGCCACCCTGCGAGAACCCCGCCAGGACGATGCGCGATCCCTCCATGCCGCGATCGTGCTCGCGCGCGATCAGCCGCTCGATGCCCGCCTGCGACTCGCGGATGCCGCCCTCGTCGGGCAGGCGCGAGATGTCGTTCATCTTGATGTCGTACCAGGCGCGCATCTCCATGCCGTTGTTGATCGTCACCGCCCGCATCGGCGCGTGCGGGAAGATGAAGCGCAGCGCCAGGTCGTCGGGCAGCGGCAGCTCGCGCACGATCGGCACGAAGTCCCAGCCGTCGGCGCCCAGGCCGTGCATCCAGATGATGGTGCCGACAGGGTCCGCGCCGGTATTCAGCTCGATGTGTTGCAGGACTTTCAATGGCTTCAGCTCCTTGGGGGACGGATCGCGGATTTGGGACGAAAGGCCTTGACCACGTCCTCGCGCGTCTCGAGGTAGGGCCCGCCGATCAGGTCGATGCAATAGGGAATGGCGGCGAAGATGCCGCCGATGATCGCGCGCCCGTCGGGACCCTTGAGGCCTTCGAGCGTCTCGCGGATCGACTTGGGCTGGCCCGGCAGGTTGAGGATCAGCGCCTTGCCGCGGATTACCGCGACCTGGCGCGAGAGGATCGCGGTGGGGACGAACTCCAGGCTGATGCGGCGCATCTGCTCGCCGAAGCCGGGCATCTCGCGCTCGCCCACGGCGAGCGTGGCTTCCGGCGTCACATCGCGCGCCGCGGGGCCGGTGCCGCCCGTGGTCACCACGAGGTCGCAGCGGCGCTCGTCCACCAGCTCCCGCAACGCCGCCTCGATGACCGCCCGCTCGTCGGGGATCAGGCGCCGCTCGATCTCGAGGGGGTTCAGGAGCGCGCCCGCAAGCCACTGCTCGAGCGCGGGGATGCCCTCGTCGCGGTAGACGCCCTGGGAGGCGCGGTCGCTCGCGGCGACGAGGCCAACGCGAACGTTGTCGTAGGGCGCGCTCATTTGCGCGCTTCCTCGTTGACGATCGTATTCAGCACATGGAAGAGCTCGCGGAACTTGCGCGGCGGCTTTTCCGCGGCGCGCTCGGCCTTGGCCTGCTCGACCAGGGTGCGCAACAGCTTTGCGTTGGCCCGCGGGAACTCGGCGCAGAACCAGTCGATCCTCTCGGTATCGTCGAGCATGTCCTGGCGCCACTTCTCCGCGAGGTGGAAGAGGGCGGTGTCCTTGCGCGACGGCGCGTCCAGCGCCGCGAGCTGCGCCGCGATCGGGGAGGCGTCGATGTTGCGCATGATCTTGCCGATGTGCTGCTTCTGTCGCCGCAGCGCCTCGTGCGTCGTGAGGCGCTTGCATTCGAGGATCGCTTCGAGGAGCGTTTCCGGCAGCCTCATGCGCTCCAGCTGCTCGCGGGGCAGCTTCACCAGGGCGGCGCCGACGTCCTGCTGTTCGGTGGCAAGGCGCTTCCTCTGCGTCTTGCTGATAAAATCTTCTTCTTCCATTCGGGGTTTTCGCTCGATTCCAGCCGAGAGAGTGTAGAACCTTTCGACCTGTCCCGGGTCCCTGACGTCGCTGAACCATGCCTGACCACCCGATCCCCTCCGCAGCACTTCCCCTCGCCCGCGAAGCGATGATCGAGGTCGCGCGCCGTTCGCTCGAGTTCGCCCGGCAGAAGGGCGCGAGCGCCGCCGAAGTGGAGATTTCCGCCGCCGTCGGCCAGTCGGTCACCGTGCGCCGCGGCGAGGTCGAGACCGTCGAGTACAACCGCGACAAGGGCCTCGGCATCACCGTGTACTTCGGCCAGCGGCGCGGCAACGCCAGCACCTCCGATCTTTCCGTCGAGGCGGTCGAGCGCACCGTGGAAGCGGCCTGCGCGATCGCGCGCCACACCGCGGAGGACGCCGCCGCGGGCCTGCCGCCCGAGTCGCGCCTTTATCGCGGCGGCGGCGCGGACCTGGACCTCTTCCATCCGTGGGAGCTCACCGTCGAGCAGTCGATCGAGCTCGCGAAGAAGAGCGAAGCGGCCGCGCTCGCGGTGGACAAGCGCATCACCAACACCGAGGGCGCGACGGTCTCCGCCTACGTGTCCGATTTCATCCTCGCCAACTCCGCCGGCTTCTGTGACGGCTTCCCCAGCTCCAAGGCGAGCGTGAGCTGCAGCGTGGTCGCCGAGGACGAGGGCGGCATGCAGCGCGACTACTGGTACACCTCGCATCGCGATCCGAAGCGGCTGGACGATGTCGAGACCGTCGGGCGCATCGCGGGAGACCGCGCGGTGCGCCGCCTCGGCGGCCGCCGCCTCGCGACGATGGAAGTGCCGGTGCTCTTCGAGGCCAACATCGCCTCCAGCCTGCTCAGCCACTTCGTGAGCGCCGCGAGCGGCTCGAGCCTTTATCGCAACTCGTCCTTCCTCATCGGCAAGCTCGGCACTCAGATCTTCTCGCCGGTGGTCGAGATCACCGAGGATCCGCACCTCCCGGGCGGGATGGCGAGCGGCTGGTTCGACGCGGAGGGCGTGGCGACGACGTCCCGCAAGCTGGTCGAGGGCGGCGTCCTCAACGGCTGGTTCCTTTCGAGCTATTCGGCGAGGAAGCTCGGCCTGGAGTCCACCGGCAACGCCGGCGGCAACCACAGCCTGGTCCTGAAGCCGGGCACCCTCGACCTCGCGGGCCTCGCGCGCCAGATGGGCCGCGGTTTCCTGGTGAACGAGCTCATGGGCCAGGGCGTGAATCCGGTCACCGGCGACTACTCGCGTGGCGCTGCGGGGTTCTGGGTGGAAAGGGGCGAGATCCAGTACCCGGTCGAGGAAGTGACCATCGCCGGCAACCTGCTCGAGATGTACCGTGCGATCGAGGCGGTCGGTTCCGACATCCTCGCGCGCGGCTCCAAGCACACCGGCTCGATCCTGGTCGGCAAGATGACCATCGCCGGGGATTAGCCGCTCGGGGCAATCCGCACCAAACGAGGGCCCTTTTGCCGGGGCCTTTTTTTTTGAGCGTGGCCAGCGTAGGCTTTGCGCGCACCCGCAAAGCCGCCATCGAGCGACGCCGGCCCGAACGAATCCCACCAGGAGGAAGCATGCAACGAAGAAAGTTCATCAACAGCGCGGGCGCCGGCATGGCCGGAATCCTTGCCGCGGGCGTCGCGCCCGCCTATGCCCAGTCGGCCCCGGAGATCAAGTGGCGCCTCACGTCGAGCTTCCCGAAGAGCCTCGACACCATCTACGGCGCGGCCGAGATCATTTCCAAGCGCGTCGCTGCGGCCACCAACAACAAGTTCCAGATCCAGGTGTTCGCCTCGGGCGAGATCGTCCCCGGGCTGCAGGCGCTGGACGCGGCGCAGAACGGCACCGTGCAGGCGTGCCACACCGCCCCCTACTACTACGTCGGCAAGGACCCCACCTTCGCCTTCGGCACCGCGATCCCCTTCGGCATGAACTGTCGCCAGTTCAACGCCTGGTGGTACGTGGGCGGCGGCGACGCGATCTACAACGACTTCCTGAAGGAATACGGCGTCCACTCGATGCTCGCGGGCAACACCGGCGCGCAGATGGGCGGCTGGTACCGCAAGGAGATCAAGACCGTCGCCGACCTGAAGGGCCTGAAGATGCGCATCGGCGGCTTCGCCGGGCAGGTGCTCGCCAAGCTGGGCGTGGTGCCGCAGCAGATCGCGGGCGGCGAGATCTATCCGGCGCTCGAGAAGGGCACCATCGACGCGGCCGAGTGGGTCGGGCCCTACGATGACGAGAAGCTCGGTTTCCAGAAGGTGGCCAAGTTCTACTACTACCCGGGTTGGTGGGAGGGTGGACCGGCGCTCCACGTGATGGCGAACCAGAAGGCGCTCTCGGAGCTTCCCAAGGACTACCTCGCGATCCTCGAGGCCGCGTGCCACGAGGGCAACACGATGATGATGGCGCGCTACGACGCCGGCAATCCGGACGCGCTGAAGCGCCTGGTCGCGGGCGGCGCGCAGCTGCGCCCGTTCTCGCGTCCGGTGATGGACGCCTGCTACGCGGCGGCGCTGGAGCTCTACGCCGAGACGTCTGCCAAGAACCCCAGGTTCAAGAAAGTCCACGACCCGTACATGAAGTTCCTCGAGGACCAGGTGCTCTGGTTCCGTGTGGCCGAAGGCAACTTCGATACCTTCATGCAGACCGGGCGCCGTCCGGCCGGAGGAGCCGCCGCGCCGAAGAAGTCCTGATCGTCACCCCGGGCGCCGCTTCTGCGGAAATGGCTCGGGGGCGCCGTCACCCAAAAGCCCCGCCCGCGGGGCTTTTTATCGTGCTGCCACGCGTCGTTGAGCGGCGCTCAGCGTCCGCTCCAACGACCGCCCCGAAGCATATTGCGTCGTCCTGGTCTTTACTTCTTCCCGCCGAACGACTTCATGATGTCGTCCTCGGCATCCTCCACCGACTTCTGCGTGGCGGGCTCGCCCTGCAGCTCGATCTTCACCTTGTCGAGGTCGATGTCGCGCTGCTTGTCGAGGAACATGGTCACCTGGTTGGGGAAGGCGACCACCAGCGCCACCAGGATCAGCTGGATGCCCACGAAGGGCAGCGCCCCCCAGTAGATGTCCGAGCTCTTCACTTCCTTGGGCGCGACGCCGCGCAGGTAGAAAAGCGCGAAGCCGAAGGGTGGATGCATGAAGGACGTCTGCAGGTTCACGCACAGCATGACGCCGAACCAGATGAGCGCCGCGTCCTCGCCCACGATGGGCGAGAGCAGCGTCTTGGCGATGGGCGCCAGCAGCGGCACGAGGATGAAGACGATCTCGAAGAAGTCGAGGAAGAACGCGATGAAGAAGATGAAGAGGTTCACCGCGATCAGGAAGCCCCACACCCCGCCGGGAATGCCCGACATCAGGTGCTCCAGCCACGGGCCGCCGTTCACGCCCTGGAACACCGTCGAGAAGCAGGTGGATCCGATCAGGATGAAGACCACCATCGCGGTCAACCGCATCGTCATCTGGAAGGCGCGCTTGATGAGCGAGCGCAGGTCCGCGATTGCCGCGCTGCGCAGCAGCATCCACACGATGCACGCGTAGAAGACGGCCAGCGCCACCTGGAACGGCAGCGACTTGAACGCGTAGATGCCGATGATCGTCGCCACGCCCGCGGCGGCCAATCCGAACGCGAACACGCGCGAAGTCGACTTGCCGACCTGCGGATGGCGAAGCACCGCGAGCACGAGGGCACCGACCGTGCCCATCGCGCCCGCCTCGGTCGGCGTGGCGAGGCCCATCAACATGGTGCCGAGCACGAGGAAGATCAGCACGGCGGCGGGAATGATTCCCAGGAGGCATTTCTTCCACAGCGCCCAGCCCTGCAGCGTGCGGTCCTCCCTGGGCACGCCCGGCACCCATTCCGGCCTGAACACCGAGAGCGCGAAGGTGTACAGCGCGAAAAGGATGACCTGCAGGATCGACGGGCCCCACGCGCCGAGGTACATGTCGCCCACCGACTTGCCGAGCTGGTCGGCGAGCACGATCAGCACCAGCGAGGGAGGCACCAGCTGGGTGATGGTGCCCGACGCGGCGAGGATGCCGGTCGCATAGCGCATGTTGTACTTGTATCGCATCATCACCGGCAGCGCGATCAGCCCCATGGCGATCACCTGCGCGGCCACGGTGCCGGTGATCGCGCCGAGGATGAAACCCACCAGGATCACCGAGTAGCCGAGGCCGCCCTTGAGCGGGCCGAAGAGCTGGCCCATGGAGTCGAGCATGTCCTCCGCGAGCCCGCACTTCTCCAGGATCGCGCCCATGAAGGTGAAGAACGGGATCGCCAGCAGCAGCTCGTTGGAGAGCTGGCCGAAGATGCGCGAGGGGATGGCCTGGAGGAATTCCTGCGGGAAGTAGCCGAGCTCCACCGCGACGAAGCCGAACGCGAGGCCGAGCGCCGAGAGCGTGAACGCCACCGGGTAGCCGATCAGCATGAAGACGATGAGCCCCGCGAACATGAGGGGCGGCATCATCTCCAGCGAGATCATTGCAGCGGCCTTTCGTAGTGGGTCACGTAGCGCACGTCGCCGCGCAGCGACGCCGCGCGCTTGATGATCTCGGAGATCCCCTGCAGCGCCACCAGCGTGAAGCCGAGCGGCACCAGGATCTTCACCGGCCAGCGCAGCAGCCCGCCGGCGTTGCCCGAGACCTCCTGCACGTTCCACGACTGCAGGAAGAACGGCACCGAATACCAGGCGATGGTGAGCATCGAGGGCACCAGGAAGACCGCGGTGCCGACGAGGTCCAGCCACTCCTTGCCGCGCTCGGAGAGGTGGGTGTAGACGATGTCCACGCGCACGTGCTCGTTCATCCGCAGCGTGTGGGAGGCGCCGAACATCACGATCGC
>JBKJTM010000016.1:0-6424 GCA_046590805.1 Usitatibacter sp. | reverse complement strand
GTAGCGCCGGTACTCGGAGTTCTGCATCGCGCCGCGATCGTAGACCACGCAGGAGGCGATCGGCGCCTCGCCCATGGTGTGGCTGATGTCGAAGCACTCGATTCGCTGGATCGGCTGCTCGCTGCCCAACCATTCCTGCAACGCCGCCACCCTCGCTTCCTGGGTCGCCTGCGCGGAGAGCCGCTGGCCGATGGCGAGCGCGGCGTTCTGCCGCGCCATGTCGAGCCAGGTGCGCGATTCCCCGATGGGCCGCGAGACGATCTTCACCGGCCGGCCGGCGAGCGCCCCGAGGATCCCTTCCATCTCCGGCGGCTTGTCGAGCTGGTCGGCGACGATGCGTCCCGGGATCGGCTGCGCCGCGTAGTGCTGCTCCATGAAGGCTTCGAGCACCGTGCAGGCGTCGCTGCCCGCCGCGTTCTGCGGAAAGAAGCTGCGGTCGCCGAGATGGCGTCCGCCGCGGATCATCGCGAGCGTCACGCACCAAACCGCTTCGCGCTCCACCACCACGATGGCGTCAGTGTCGCCCGCGCCGGTGGACTCGACCGCCTGGCCCGAGAGGATGCGCTGCAGGATGCGGATCTGGTCGCGGTACCCGGCCGCCTGCTCGTAATCGAGCGTCTCGGCGGCCGCGTTCATCTGCGCGGTGAGGTCGCCGATCACGTCGTTCTCCTTGCCGTCGAGGAACTGCGCGGCGTGATCCACATCGCGGTTGTACTCCTCGGCGGCGATCCGGTTCACGCACGGCGCCGAGCAGCGTCCGATCTGGTGCAGCAGGCACGGGCGCGAGCGATGCGCGAACACCGTGTCGTCGCAGGTGCGCAGGCGAAAGACGCGCTGCAGGTGTCCGATGGTCTCGCGCACCGACCAGGCGCTCGGGAACGGGCCGAAGTAGCGGTTGCCCTTGTGGTGCGCGCCGCGATAGAAGCGGATCTGCGGGTACTCGTGGCCGGTGATGAGGATGTAGCCGTAGCTCTTGTCGTCGCGGAAGAGGACGTTGTAGCGGGGGGCGAGGCTCTTGATGAGGTTGTTCTCGAGCAGCAGCGCCTCGGCCTCGGTCCTCGTGACCGTGGTCTCGGCGCCCGCGATCTGCGACACCATCATCGTGGTGCGCGGGCTCGGGTGCGACTTCTGGAAGTACGACGAGACGCGCTTCCTGAGGTCACCCGCCTTGCCGACGTAGATCACGTCGCCGCCGGCGTTCCTGAAGCGGTAGACGCCCGGCAACGCGGGCAGCGAGGCAAGGAGCTCGGCCGGGTCGAATCGCGGCTCGGACATTGCTCCGATTTTATCGTGAAGGCCCGGCCCTCACCTCTCGGCGCCGGCGACCGCCTCGGGATCCATCGGCCGCGGGCGCCAGGGCCAATCCATGTCGAAGCGCTTGCCGTGCAGGAGGCGGCTCACCCACGTGCGCTGCACGAAGTAGTGGTAGGTGACGAAGCTCACCAGCGCCGTGAAAGCCATGGCTGCGAGCGCCTTGAGGAGCCCCGGCAGGTCGTAGGGCAGCAGCACGAAGGCCGCGAGGGTCACCAGTGGCATATGGACCAGGTACACCCAATAGGCCGATTGCGAGGCGTAGAGCGCCCACGCCGAGGGTCGATCGAAGAGCCGCAGTGCTCCGCCGATGAAGGCGTAGATGAGGGCCCACGTGCAGGTCGCATTGGCGACGACGGCCGGCGCATGGAAGGCCACGGCGTTGCCGGACTGGTACTCCAGGTGCGTCGCCGCAACCGAAATCGGAAACAGAATCGCCGCCAGCATCGCCGCGCGCGGCGCCTGGCCCGCCATCAGCGGCAACACTGCCCGGTGATGCTGGAACACATACCCCAGCACGAAGAACGAGCCGTAGTACAGCAGCGAGGGTACGTGCGGCGCGAGGAACACGAACCCCTCCATGACGACGGCGCCCTTGTAGGGCCAGAGCGTGACGCAGGTGAGCACGACGAACGCCAACGGCGCCCGCGCGGAGGTGAGGAATCCGGTCACCGCCGCTTCGTGGCGTGCGGTCCAGCGCGTGAGGACCTGGCAGGCGGGCAACGCCAGGTAGAAGAAGCAAAGGTAGTAGAGGAACCAGAGGTGCAACAGCGGAAAACCCGTCGGGAACCCCGCCGCCTCGATCTCGGCGCCCATCTGGCGGGCGAGCGCGCGCTGCGGAAGCCATTCGTGCACCCCGAATCGCGCCGCGATCCCGAAGTCGACGATCAGCACCAGCGTCGGGAGCAGGATCAACGGCACGGCCAGGATGAGCGGCAGCAGGATGCGCGCGGCGCGATCCCTGAGCATCCCCGGGAGGGTCCGCTTCTCCACCAGCAGCGAGGCGAAGAAGCCCGCGAGCACGAAGAAGGTCGGCATGCGGAAGCTGTGGACCAAGGCGAAGCAGAAATCGGCCACGTAGGTGCGCGCCGGGTCCATGAAGAGCGGCACGTGGGGGGGCGGCGCCACCAGGTAGAACCCCACACCATGGATCACTACGCCCAGCAGCATCATGCCGCCGCGCAACGCGTCCAGGCCGTAGTACCTTCGATTGTCCACGCCGCCTTTCCCGTGCGCGATGCGCGATGGTATGCGAACGACGCGTGCGTGGCGATCAGGGGGAGCGAGCTCTCGCCAGGTTCTCGGTCGCGGCGAGATACGCGGCGTTGGCCTCGAGCGCCGCGGTCGAGATCGCGCGGCCCCGCATCTTCTCCAGGCGCCCGGCGAGCGTCGCCGCGATCGGCCGGCGCTCGAGGCCCTCGAGCATCGTGTCCTGCGCGCGCGGATCGTTGCAAAGCAGGACCATGTCGCAACCGGCGTTCAAGGCGGCATTGGCGCGCGCGACACGCCGCCCGCGGTGCTCGCGCCCTCCATCGAGAGATCGTCGGAGAAGATGAGGCCCTGGAAGCCGAGCTTGTCGCGCAGGATCTCCCGCAGCCACACGCTGGAGAAGCCCGCGGGCCGGGCATCGACCTTCGGATAGATCACGTGCGCCGGCATGATGCCGCCCATGCGGGGTTGCGAAGCCGCGGCAGGATCTGAAGATCGCGCCAGGCGCTGGAACGGCACCAGGTCCGCGGCGTTGATCGCGGCCAGCGTACGGTCGTCGACGGGCACCTCGCTGTGGGAGTCGGCGCGCACATAGCCATGGCCGGGGAAATGCTTGCCGACGCTCGCCATGCCCGCGGCATTCAATCCCGTCTGTAGCGCCTCCGCCAACACCGCGATGGCGTGCGGGTCGGAATGGAACGCCCGGTCGCCGATCACGCCCGACTCGCCGTAGTCCACGTCGAGCACCGGCGCGAAGGTGAAGTCGACGCCGTGCGCCTGGAGCTCGCTCGCGATCACGAAGCCGCAGCCGCGCGCGGCGGCGAGCGCCTGCGCCGGATCGCGGTCCCAAAGCTTGCCCAGCGCGCGCATCGGCGGAATCGCGGTGAAGCCGTGCCTGAAGCGCTGCACGCGGCCGCCTTCGTGGTCCACGGCGATCGGCAGCGCGGGCTTGCGCAGCTTCCGGATCGAATCGGTGAGCTGGATCAGCTGCCGGGGTGTCGCGAAGTTGCGCGCGAACAGGATCACGCCCCCCACCTGCGGATGCCGCAGGCGCTCCACGTCCTCCGGCGTGAGCTCCAGCCCCGCCACATCCACCATCGCCGGACCGAGCCTCACGCGTCTGCCTCCAGCACGACGAACGCCACCGCCACGCCCGCATCGTCGGTGAGCGAGACGTGGGAGCGGGTGACGCCCATCGACTCCAGGTGCCGCGCCATCTCGGGGCTGGGAATCACCAGCGGCTTGCCCTTCGGATCGCGGCCCACCGAGATCGACTGCCACGTGAACGGCGCGTGGATGCCGGTGCCGATCGCCTTAGAGAAGGCCTCCTTGGCGGCCCAGCGCTTGGCGAGGTGGCTCGCCTTGAGCTTGGTGCGCTCGAAGCGCGTGCGCTCCTGCGGGGTGAGGACGCGTTTCACGAAGCGATCGCCATGGCGGTCGAGCACGCCCTGGATGCGCTCGATCGAGACCACGTCGGTGCCGATGCCCACGATCATCGGCGCGCCGACGCGGCGAGCGTCATCAGCGCCTTCATCTCGCGCACCGCCTCTCGCATGCCGACGAAGATCGCGCGGCTCACGATGGCGTGGCCGATGTGCAGCTCGCGGATGCCGGGGAGCGCGGCCACCGGCTTCACGTTGGCGTAGTTGAGCGCGTGACCGGCATTGAAGCGCATGCCGAGGCCGCGGATCGCCTCCCCCGCCACACGGATCTTCTCCAGCTCCGCGGCCACCGGCTTGCCTTCCGGGTCGCGGCCTTTGGAATGGAAGACGTGCGCGTAGGGTCCGGTGTGGATCTCGCAAACGCGAGCGCCGATGCGCGCCGCGGCCTCGACCTGGGGGAGGTCGGCGTCGATGAAGACGCTCGTCATGATGCCGGCGTCCGCCAGTTTCGCGACTGCGCCCTTCAACTGCTTCTCGCGGCCGACGATGTCCAGCCCGCCTTCGGTGGTGACTTCCTGGCGTCCCTCGGGCACCAGCATCGCCATCTCCGGCGCGATCGAGCACGCGATCGCCACCATCTCGCCGGTCGCGGCCATCTCCAGGTTCAGCTTGATGTGGGTGAGGCTGCGCAGCCGCCGAACGTCCTCGTCCTGGATGTGGCGGCGATCCTCGCGCAGATGAACCGTGATGCCGTCCGCGCCCCCGAGGTGGGCCTCGACCGCCGCCCAGACCGGATCCGGTTCGTACGTCAGCCGCGCTTGCCGCACGGTGGCGACATGGTCGATGTTTACGCCGAGCTCGATCATCGTTGAATTTTAACGCATTTTTTGGCCTGGCCGGACACTTTCCCTGATAAAGTTCGGTAGCGCACCGACGCAGCATTCAAACCCGCGTAACTTCGACTGGCTCGCCAGCGCGCCTATTACTGGGAGGGAAGTGATCCGGCTCTCGTTCAACATCCAGCTCACCTACGACATCGCCGATGCGCCGGCCGACTTCGTCCTCAACATCCACGCCGCGCAGACTTCGCGCCAGCGGATCGTGACCGAGGTGCTGGCGGTGAGCCAGCCGGTGGTGGCCGACATCTCCACCGACACGGCCACGGCGAACCGCTACGCGAGGCTTCGCGCCAATCCGGGGCCGCTGGTGGTGAGCTACGGCGCCACGGTGGACATCGACCATCACCGCGAGTCGCCCGCGCGCCTGGAGGAAGTCCCGGTCGCGGCGATTCCCCCGCAGGTGCTTCCCTACATCTATCCCAGCCGCTATTGCCAGTCCGACCGGCTGCACCGCTTCGCATCGCGCGAGTTCGGCCACCTGCGCCCGGGATACTGGCGCGTGCAGGCGATCCACGACTGGGTGCGGCTGCGGACCGTGTTCACGTCCGGGAGCTCGAACAGCGGCACCGGGGCCATGGACACGCTCGTCGACCAGGTGGGCGTGTGCCGCGACTTCGCGCATCTCATGATCGCCCTTTGCCGCGCGGTCAACATCCCGGCCCGTTTCGTGACCGGCATCGACTATGGCGCCGCGCCCGAGCTCGGGCCGACGGACTTCCACGCCTATGTCGAGGTGTACCTGGGAACGCACTGGTACGCGTTCGATCCGACCGGCATCTCGCCGCCGATGGGCCTGGTACGGATCGGCACCGGGCGCGATGCCGCCGACGTCTCCTTCGCCACCATTTTCGGCGCGCTCAAGTTCCACGCGCCGCTCATCTCGATCTCCGCCCGCAACGAACCGGCCGCGGGCTTCGTCCTGCCGAGCCACTCGATGGACGCGCTCTCCACGAGCGACGAGATCGCCTTGCCTTCGAAGCCATTACGAGCAGCATTGCCTCCAACACAAGGGGAACCAGCATGAAAAAGAATCAATCTCGGTACTCTGCGTTTCTTTCGGGGTTTGTCGTCCTGCTGGCCGGCAGCCTACCGGCGCTCGCCCAGGTTGCGCCGAGCCTCGGCTCGCTCAGCACCTACGGCATCGCCTCGAGCACCTTCACCAACACCTCGGCCGGAACGACGGTGGTGGGCGATGTGTGCTTCACCACCGGACCCGCATTTCCCGCCACGGTCAGCGGCACCACCGGGCCCTGCCCGGCGGCCGCCGGCACCGACCAGAGCGGCGCCCTGGCGATCATCAACGGCCAAGCCTGCGCCGCGCTGCCCGCGGGCCCCCTTGAGGCGGTAATCATCGGCACCAACCCGCCCGGCGTGATTCCTCCCGGCTGCTACTTCCGCGCGGGCGCCATGGACATCACCGCGAACGGGGTCGTGACGCTGAGCGGGAACGGCGTCTACATCTTCCGCACCGCGGGCGCGGTCACCACCGGGGCCAACTCCAACATCGTGCTCGCCGGCGGAGCGTGCGCGGGCAATGTGTTCTTCGCGCCGGTCGGTGCCACGACGCTGGGAGCCAGCAGCACTTTCGTGGGCAATATCCTGGATGCGGCCGGCATCACGCTC
>JBKJTM010000540.1:0-3211 GCA_046590805.1 Usitatibacter sp. | reverse complement strand
CCGCGGCCGAGGAAGAGCGCGTGGTCGCGCGCGGCGAATTTCTCCGCCCACGCCTGCACCTGGGGCTCGAGGTTGAGCGCGTGCTGCACGCTGCCCGGCACGAAGCGAAGTTGCTCGATGGCGTCGTGCTCCTGCTGGGCGCCGAGGCGCCCGCGGGCCTTGGCGATCGCCAGCGTGAGCGTGAAGAGCGCCGCCAGCTGGGTGGTGAATGCCTTGGTGGAGGCGACGCCGATCTCCGCCCCGGCGCGCGTGTAGAAGACGATGCTCGACGCCCGGGGAATGGCGCTCTCGCGCACGTTGCAGATCGAGAGCGTCCTTGCCTGGCCCAGCTGCACGGCGCGCTTGAGCGCCTCCATCGTGTCCAGGGTCTCTCCCGACTGGGAGATGGTGACCACCAGCTGGCGCGGGTTGGGGATCGACTCGCGGTAGCGGTACTCGTGGCCGAGCTCGACACCGCACGGCACTCTCGCGATCGCCTCCAGCCAGAAGCGCGCGACCAGCCCCGCGTTGTGGCTGGTGCCCGAAGCGAGGATCAGCACCGCGTCGATATCGCGGAACAACTTCTCGGCGCCAGGGCCGTAGAGGCCGTCGATGTCGATGCCGCCGTCGATGACCCCTTCCAGCGTGTCCGCGATCGCGCGCGGCTGCTCGTGGATCTCCTTCTGCATATAGTGCTGATAGGGGCCCAGGTCGACTGCGTCCGCGGTCAGCTCGGAGAGGTGCTCCTTGCGATGCACCGGCTGCCCCGCGCGATCGACGATGTCGACGCCGTCGCGACGCAGGGCGACCACGTCGCCATCCTCGAGGTAGATCACGCGGTTGGTCTCCGCGATCACCGCGGAGAGGTCGGATGCGAGGAAGTTCTCGCCGCTGCCGAGGCCGATCACCAGCGGGCAGCCCATGCGTGCTCCGGTCAACACCTCGGGCTGATCCAGCGCCACCACGCCCAATGCGAAGGCGCCCTCGAGGTCGGCCACGGCCTTCCGGGTCGCCGCGAAGAGGTCGCGCGTCTCGGTGAAGTAGTGATGGATCAGGTGCGCCACCACCTCGGTATCCGTCTGCGATTCAAACGAGTAGCCGAGCGCCTTCAGCCGCGCGCGCTGCTCCTCGTGGTTCTCGACGATGCCGTTGTGCACCACCGCGATCTGGTCGCCGGATACGTGCGGATGCGCATTGGGCTCGGTGACGCCGCCGTGGGTTGCCCAGCGGGTGTGCGCGATCCCGAGGATCCCGCGCAGGTCCTCGGCGCGCACGGCATTTTCCATCTCGGCCACGCGGCCCACGCGCCTCACGCGGCGGATGACGCCATCGAGGACGGCGATGCCGGCCGAGTCATAACCGCGATACTCGAGGCGCTTCAGCCCTTCCGTAAGGATGGGCACGACGTTCCGGTTTGCGATTGCGCCGACGATTCCGCACATGGGAGGTTCATTCTCTCATGGCGAAAAGGAAAAACAGCCTCTCCCCGGCCTGGGGACCGGGGAGAGAAAGGGAGGGCGATGCTCTTGGCCTCACCGCCCAGCAGGCTGCAGGAGAGGAGGGGACCCACAACCTGAGGCCATGGTGCGCCGCCGCCTTCGGGCTCACATCCAGATTTGCCACACCCGAGGTGCTGAAAATCGGACAAACGCGGCCACGCCGGCCGGCGGCTTCAGGCGCGGCGGCGGAGCTCGAACGCCCGGGAGGCGGTGAGCAGCACGCGTGCGCCCCAGGCGAGCGCCAGTGTGGCGAGGGCACCGCTCGCGGGAATGTAGAGGCCCCCGCGGAGCGCGAGCACCGACAGCACGAAGATTCCGGTGGCGGCGAGGATTCCGGCGGCAAGGGCATGGCGCCAATCGCGCACCAGCACGAGCAGCGCCGCGAGGGCGACCAGGATCACCGATACCGGCCGTGCGGCTTCGCGAGGCGCGGCGCGCAGCAACGCCGTGCGCAGCGATTGCGCGTGCACCACGACGGCCGGAGACTCCCGCCCTTCATCCTCCCATCCGGCGAAATTGACGGAAACCGGAATGCGGTTGGCATATCGCTGGACTTCACCCAGCAGAACGATACGATCCTTGAAGAGCCCCTGGAGCTGCGTAACGTCCTGTGTCGCGAGCACCCGCTGCAGCGGCACATAGCCGAAGGGCGGGCCGAGGGCGTAGTTGAGCAGCCCGTCGGAGCAACCGCGCGCGAGCGCGCGGCACATGCGCCCGGCGAGAGTCGGGAAAGCCCCGTCCTCGGTAGGCACCGCGAGGGAGAAGCGCCGCGTCACCCCGTCGATGTCGCGCGCCAGCAGCCCGATGCCAAGGCGTTCCTCGCCCAGGAGCGCGAGGAAGGGTGGATGGATCGGGCGCGCGCCCCGCGTGCGGGCGTCGACGGAAAGCGTGGCGACCAACGGGCCGTTCTCGCGCGCCGCGGCCAATCCCACCAGCAGCGCGCGATCGAGGCCGGCGCGCATGCCCTCATAGGAACGCTCGGGCAACGGCAGGTCGATGCCGATGGCGCGCGGCCTGGCCGACGCGATGCGCACCAGCGCCATGCCGATCGACTCGTGCCAGAGCCCGGGCGGCGCGGCGATGGTGCCCGCGGTGCGCTCGTCGATGCCGACGATCACGATGTCCTGCGGGGCGGGTGCTCGAGCGAACCGCCTCAGCACCTGCCACTGCGCATCCAGCAGCTGGTTGTCGAGCCACTCGGCCGGCGCGGTGAGCGTGAAGGCGAGCCCCGCCAGCGCGACGGCGGCGACTGCGAAGGCGCGTGTGGCCGGGAAATCCCGGCCCCCCGGTGGCGTCATGGTCTCATCTTAACGTGGCCGGCTCACGGTGCTAGACTGGCCCCGCACATTCGCGCGCCCGAGAAGAAAATGACAGGGGACTCGCCTAGCGCCGCGCAGCTCGCCGGCATTACCGATGCGTTGACCAGGGAGCTTGCGTCCCTGGGGCGCCTGCGCACCTATCCGAAGAACACCGTCTTCATCACCGAGGGCGACTCGAGCGACTCGGTGTTCGTGATCCTTTCCGGCAAGGTGAAGGTGTTCATCTCCGACTCCGAGGGCCACGAGATGATCCTCGACATGCAGGGCGCGGGCGAGTACGTGGGCGAGATGGCGCTCGACGGTAACCCGCGATCCGCGTCGGTGATGACGCTCGAGTCGACCGCCTTCGCCGTCGTGGCACGCGATCCGATTCGCGAGGCGATCCGCCGCGACCCGGCTTTCGACCTCGACACC
>JBKJTM010000513.1:0-5982 GCA_046590805.1 Usitatibacter sp. | reverse complement strand
GACCGTTTCAGACAGCGCCTGCAATTCCTTGGATGCGGCCAGCATCGCCAGGCGCGCGACCACGCCGTAGGTATAGAAACGATTCGGCGGGTCTCCCGGCATCCCGCCGCAATCGGGCGTGTGGCAGTCGGTCTCGAAAGCCAGCGGGACGAACTTGGCGCCGGGGGAGTTCAGGTTCTCGTCGATGCCGCGGTCGGTGTGCACGCGGTAGAAGCCGCCGACCACGAACTGGTCGACCATGTAGATCACGGGCTCGGCCACCGCGCCGCTCACCTGCTCGAACGTGTACACGCCCTCCTGGATGATCACCTCGTGCACCGGCTGGCTGTCCTTGATGGTGCTCATCTTGTTGCGCGTCTTGCGGTTCAAGTTCCGCACCTCGTCCACGTTCTTTACCGTCATGATCCCCATGCCGTAGGTGCCGGCATCGGCTTTCACGATCACGAACGGCGGCTCGGTGATGCCGTACTGCGCGTACTTCTCGCGGATCTCGCCGAGGACGAACTCGACGTTCGCAGCCAGGCACTCCTCGCCTTCTTTCTCGGAGAAGTTCACCTTGCCGCACTGGCTGAACGCCGGGTTGATCACCCAGGGATCGATGCCGACCAGCGAGGCGAAGCTTTCTGCCACGCGGTCGTACGCATGGAAGTGGTGCGACTTGCGCCGGGTGGACCACCCCGCCATCAGCGACGGCACCACCGGCTGCTCGATGCCGGAAAGGATCGCCGGGATGCCGGCGGAGAGATCGTTGTTGTTGAGGATCGCGCAGGGATCGAATCCCTCGAGGCCGACGCGGTTGCCCTTCCTCTGGATCGGCTCGAGGGTGAGCTTCTCGCCCGCGGCGGTCTCGACCACGGTCGGCTCGGCCAGGTCGGGGATGAGGCTGCCGATGCGCACCTCGAGACCCGCGCCTTCGAGGATGCGCTTGAGCGTCGCGACGTTCTGCAGATAGTTGAGGTTGCGCGTGTGGTTCTCGGGCACCAGCATGAAGCCCCGCGAATCGGGGCAGATCTTCTGCACCGCCGACATCGCCGCGTGCACGCAAAGCGGCATGAAGTCCGGATTGAGATTGTTGAAGCCGCCCGGGAAGAGGTTGGTGTCGACCGGCGCCAGCTTGAAGCCGCTGTTCCTCAGGTCCACCGACGTGTAGAACGGCACCTCGTGCTCCAGCCATTGGGTGCGGAACCAGCGCTCGATCTCCGGGCGCTCGCCGAGGATCACCCGCTCGAGCTCCTGGAGCGGACCGGTGAGTGAGGTGGTGAGGTGGGGGACCATGCGAGCGGCCGTTCGTATGCGGAGCGGGGGTTTCAGTTTAACGTAGAATTTGAGCGCGGCTTCGAGCGGCGTTGGAGCGGACGAGAGGGTTCGCCGCTCAACGCCGAACCGTGGAGCGCCCCCACCTATGACTTCAACCTAGACCCTCGCGGCAACCGCCACGTTGCCGGCCTTTTCCAACCTCCTCATGGGCTCGGTGTACTTCATCTTCGGCTAGGCATGCACCTCCACATCCTCGGCATCTGCGGCACGTTCATGGGCGGCCTCGCCAAGATCGCCTGCGAGGCGGGCCATCGCGTGACCGGCTGCGATGCCCATGTCTACCCCCCGATGAGCGACCAGTTGCGCACCATCGGCATCGAGCTGCACGAGGGTTACGACGCGCAGCAGCTGGACGAATTCAAGGCGGACCTCTACGTGGTCGGCAATGCGATGACGCGCGGCATGCCGGTGGTGGAAGCGATACTCGACCGGGGGCTCGCCTATTACTCCGGCCCGCAGTGGCTCTCCGAGCACCTGCTGGTGGACAAGTGGGTTCTTGCGGTCGCCGGCACGCACGGCAAGAGCACCACTGCCTCGATGCTCGCCTGGATCCTCGAGGACGCGGGCATGGATCCCGGCTTCCTCATCGGCGGCGTGGCGCGCAATTTCGGCATCACCGCGCGCGCCACCGCGTCCTCCTTCTTCGTGATCGAGGCCGACGAGTACGACACCGCCTTCTTCGACAAGCGCTCCAAGTTCGTCTGGTACCGTCCGCGCACCGCGGTGCTCGCGAACCTCGAGCACGACCACGCCGACATCTTTCCCGACCTCGCCGCCATCGAGACGCAGTTCCATCACCTGGTGCGCATCGTCCCGGCGCAGGGACTGCTGGTGGTGAACGGCACCCAGGCGTCCCTCGATCGGGTGCTGGCACGCGGCACCTGGACGCCGGTCGAGCGCTTCGGCGCGGGCCAGCCGTGGAGCGTCGGAGAGCTGCATGGCGAGGACTCGTTCGACGTGATGCTGGAGGGCGTGAAGCAGGGCGCGGTCCGCTGGGAGCTGATGGGCGAACACAACCGCCAGAACGCGCTCGCGGCGATCGCCGCGGCGCGCCACGCGGGCGTCCCCGCCAATGCGGCGATCGATTCGCTCGGCCGGTTCAAGGGCGTGAAGCGCCGCATGGAATTGCGCGGCACCGTGGAGGGCATCGCGGTCTACGACGATTTCGCCCACCATCCGACGGCCTTCGAGACCACCATCGCGGGGCTGCGCGCCCATGCTCGAGGCAGGCGCGTGGTGGCGGTGTTCGAGCCGCGCAGCAACACTATGAAGCTCGGCACCATGCAGGACCGCATGGCGCGCAGCCTCGCCGCCGCGGACCTGGTCTTCTGCTACGCCAAGGGCCTCGGCTGGGATCCGGCGCGCGCGCTGGCGCCGCTGGGCGATCGCGCCTCGACGCACCAGGACCTGGACGCGATGGTGGAGGCGCTCGCGCGCACCCTGGGCGCGGGCGATCACGTGCTGGTGATGTCGAATGGCGGCTTTGGTGGCGTGCACGAGAAGCTCCTGGCCCGCCTGCGGGCGCGTCCGGTGAGGGCGAGCGCGTGAAGACCGAGCAGGAAGAGCTGCAACTGCTGCTGCGCTCGCGCTTTCCCATCATCGTGGTGGAGACGCCAGAGGAGGCGCGCTTCCTCGCGATGATCGAGACGCTCGCCAACCTGGACGAAGTGCCGCTCTTCACCTGGACCACGGTGCAGGGGCTGCGCCGGCCGTTGAAGCGCGAGAACGTTCCACAGACGCGCGAGCTGCTCGATGCGGTCCAGGAGCTGGTGAAGTCGCCGCAGAACGGCATCTACGTATTTTTCGACGCGACGCCCTTCCTGCACCTGCCGGGGGCGATCCGCGCCTTCCGCGAGATCGCCTACGACCACAACCGCACCAAACGGACGCTCATCTTCGTCGGCTCGAAGGTGAGCCTCGATCCCGACCTGCAGCGCATGAGCGCCAGCTTCCGCCCGTCCCTCATCAGCGCGGCCGAGGTGCGCTCGCTGGTGAAGGAGGAGTTCGAGAACTACAACTACCAGATGGGCCAGACGGGGCTGCGCGGGGACCAGGCCGCCTACGAGATGCTGGTGCAGCACCTGGTGGGCCTGTCGCGCGACGACGCGCGCCGCATGGTGCGCCAGGCGATCGAGCACGAGGGCGCGATCACGCTGGAAGACGTCGCCCGGGTGCTGCGCCTCAAGCACGAGTCGCTCGGCCACCGCCAACGACATCGAGTCGCTGCCACCGGAGCTGCTGAGGAAGGGGCGGTTCGACGAGATCATCTTCGTGGATCTCCCCGACCCCGCCAACCGCGCCGAGATCTTCCGCATTCACCTCGCCAAGCGCTCGCACCCGGTGGAGCAGTTCGACCTGGCCGCGCTCGCCGCGGCCGCGGAGCGCTTCTCCGGCGCCGAGATCGAGCAGTCGATCGTCGCTGCCGCCTATGCCGCGCACGCCGAGGACAAGCCGCTCGAGACGCGCCACGTGCTATCCGAGATCGGCGCAACTCGGCCGCTCGCGGTGGTGCGGCGCGAGAAGGTCGCCGAGCTGCGTGAATGGGCCGAGAGCCGCACCGTGCCCGCCGATTGAGCTGACATGAGCCGAACCCTCGACTTTCGAATCGTCAACGTCTTCACCCGCGGGGGCGCGAGCCTCTCCGGCAACCCACTCTGCGTCTTCGAGAACGGCGAGGGCGTGGACGACCGCACGATGCAGGCGCTCGCGCGCCAGTTCAACCTCTCCGAGACCACCTTCATCCTGCCCACCTCGAAGGCGACGGCACGGGTGAGGATCTTCACGCCCTCGTACGAGATGCCGTTCGCCGGGCATCCCACCCTCGGCACCGCGCACGTGGTGCGCGCGTTGAAGGGCGGCGGCGATGCGATCGCGCTTGAGATGAAGTCGGGGATCATCCCGGTGAATGCGCGGGGCGACCGCTGGACGCTGCAGGCGAACGCTCCCCGCAGCCGCGCTTTCGAGATGACGCGTGGTGATCTGGAGGATATCCTGGGGCTCGCCGCGGGAGACGTGGCCGAGTGGCCGCTGTGGGTGAATGCCGGCAAGGAGCAGCTGGTGGTGCCGCTCGCGAGCCGCGAGGCGGTGCGCCGCGCCGCACCCCGCGCCGATGCATTTTCGCGGCTGAAGAGCGAGGACGGCCACAGCATGGCGTATGTGTTCCACGATTCGGGCGACGCCGCGGCCACGGTCGAGTGCCGCTTCTTCTTTCCCAGCGGCGCCGCGATCCTCGAGGATCCCGCCACCGGCTCGGCCTGCGCGAACCTCGGCGGATGGTTCACGGTGGTGCGCCCGCGGGTGGACGTGAAGCGCGAGGTGTCCCAGGGCGAGGCCGTGGGCCGGCCCTCGACGCTTTATCTCGACGTGACCCACGGCGCGATCCATGTCGGCGGCGACGTGATCGAGCTGGGACGGGGAAGCGTGAACCTTTGATCGCGCTCCGCAGGGCCGCACGGTGAGGACGATCGTCTATCTCCACGGATTCATCAGCTCGCCGCAATCGAGGAAGGCGGTGATGCTGGGCGACTACATTCGCCAGTGCGTGACCGGCATCGGCTACGTGGTGCCCGAGATGCACCATCGCCCGCGGCAGGCGATCGCGCAGGTCGAGGCCGCGTGCCGCGGCATCGCGCCGAACGACCTCACGCTGGTCGGAAGCTCCCTCGGCGGCTTCTACGCCACGGTGGTCGCGGAGCGCCTCGGCTGCAGGGCGGCGCTGCTCAACCCCGCCGTGCATCCGCAGCGCCACTTCACCCGCTACCTCGGCACGCAGCGCAACGTCTACAGCGGCGAAACCTTCGAGCTCACCATGGACCACGTGGAGGAGCTGGGCGCGCTCGATCCCGGCCGCATCACCCATCCCGAGCGCTACTGGCTCTTCGTGGAGACCGGCGACGAGGTGCTCGATTACCGCGAGGCGGTGGAGCTCTACGCCGGCGCGGTGCACGAGGTGGTGCGCGGCGGCGACCATGCCCTGGTCTCGTTTCCCGAGCGCATCCCCGACATCGTCGATTGGGCCGCGACCGACAATCTCACCGTCTTCCCGGCCCTCTCCCCGAAGGGCGAGGGAGCAACATGAAGCAGGTCTTGTTCGAGGAAGACGGTGCCTTCCGCGTCGGAACGATCCTTTCCGAAGCCGGGGCCTCCTTCCAGGTCGAAGCCGCCCACGGCAAGCGCTCCAAGGTGAAGGCCTCGAGCATCCTGTTGCGCTTCGATGGACAGGCGCTCACCGCCTTCATGCCGGAGGCGCAGAAGCTCTCCGAGCCCCTGGACCCGCAATTCCTCTGGGAGGTGAGCGGCGCCACCGAGTTCGGCTTCGAGGAGCTCGCGCGCGAGTACTTCGGCCGCGCGCCCACGCCGCACGAGGCGACGGCGGTCGCGATCGCGCTGCACGCGAACCCGATCTTCTTCTACAAGCGCGGCAAGGGGCGCTACCAGGCGGCGCCGGAAGAGAACCTCAAGGCGGCGCTCGCCGGCGTGGAGAAGAAGCGCCGCCAGCAGGAGCAGGTGGACGAGTGGGCCGCGGAGCTTGGCGCGAAGCGCCTGCCCGCGCCGCTCGCGGAGAAGCTGGACACGCTGCTCTTCAAGCCCGACAAGCTCTCGCTCGAGTGGCGGGCGCTCGACCAGGCGGCCTCGGCCGCGGGCCTGGCTGCGCCGCGGCTCCTG
>JBKJTM010000435.1:0-4087 GCA_046590805.1 Usitatibacter sp. | reverse complement strand
ACGCTGCTCGATGCGCAGGGCGCGGCCCGCGTCCTCGAGGCGCGTCGTGGGCGGTGTCGCGAAATACACGCGATCGATCGGTTCGCCGGCGGTCACCACTTCGCGGGGCTCGATGTGGGAGGCGCTCTCGCCGCGATTCACGAAGCGCGTGCCGCGCAATCCTCCAAGGCGCACCGCGGCGGCATCCGAGACGCGCAAGTAAGTGTGCAGCGCCGCTGCGAAGGCGAAGGCTTCCTGCCCCGTGTTCGCGGCATGAAGCTGCACGTCGAGGCGGTCCCCACCCACGGTCGCGATCAGCTCGAGGCGGAATGCGTGCGGCCAGAGCGCAGTGGTCGCGGGCGAGCTTTCCAGCACGAAGGTTGCGTGCGAGCCCTCCTCCGACTCCGCCGCGCCCGTGAACGTCCAGGCCTGCGTGCGCGCGAAGCCGTGCTGCGTGAGCCGCCCGCGGTCGGCGAATTGCGGGAACACGACCGGGATGCCGCCACGAATCGGCAATCCCGCTTCGAATGGGCTTCGCTCGCTCAGGTACAGGCATTCCTCGCCACCGGCCGGCGTCCACGACACGAGGTGCGCGCCCTGGAGCGTCGCGATCGCGCTCGCGCCATCGCGGCTCCGCCACCGGATGGCGGGCATTCCGTGGAATTCGAGAGCTTCGGTGGAGGTCGCCATCGCCTCTCTCATGATAATGGACTCCTCCGTACGCCCCGCAGCCGATTCGGCGGGTGCCGCGAGACCCCCACAAACGGCGGCGGCCTTGATAAACTGGCCGCTGTCTTCAACCGCTTGAAAGGAGGTGATCGTGAAAAAGGCCCTGAATTTCGCCGTTGCAGTGGTGATGGATCACGCAGCGAAGGCTACGATCGCCTGAGAGGCGCGTTCCACCCTACCGCACGCGCGTAGGGACTCAGAAGGCCGGCCTAACCCGCCGGCCTTTTGTTTTGCGGTCCTGCTTCCTCGCCATCGCCTCCGCCAGCCCCGGCACGAACTGCACTCCCTTGGGCACGGTGACGCTCGAGCCCAAGGTCGCGACCACCGCCGCGAACGTAGAATGAAGGCCGACATGACCGGCCGTCCATTGAGATCGCTCGCAGTCCTGGTCGCCGCGCTCGCGCTCGCCGCCTGCGGCGGATCCACACAGAAGCTGGAGAAGCTTGCCCCCGACGCGGTCGTGCTCGCCTTCGGCGACAGCCTCACCTTCGGCACCGGTGCTTCTCCCGGCGAGTCGTACCCGGCCCAGCTCGCGGCGCTCATCGGACGAAAGGTGGTGAACGCCGGGGTGCCCGGCGAGGTGAGCGCGGCGGGGCTCGAGCGGCTGCCCGCGGTGCTCGACGAGGTGAAGCCCGCGATGCTGCTGCTCTGCCACGGCGGCAACGACTTCCTGCGCAAGCTGGACGACGCGGGCGCGGCCGAGAACGTGCGGGCGATGGTGCGCCTCGCGCGGGAGCGGAACATCCAGGTGGTGCTGCTCGCGACGCCGAAGCCCACGCTGCCGCCTTCGGTGCCGGCCTTCTACCGCGAGATCGCGGCGGAAACGCGCGTGGCCCTGGTCGAAGCGGTGATGAAGGAGGTGCTCTCGGATCGCAACCTCAAGTCCGACTTCGTCCATCCGAACGCCAACGGCTACCGGGAGATCGCGCGGGCGGTGCGGAAGGCGCTCGATAAATCCGGCGCGATCTGAGAGGGTTTCGAGCGCCCTCAGCCGGGCCGCTGCTTGATCGAAACGGTGAGCGTCTGCTGCAGGTATCGGAAGCCGATGTCGTACTTGCCGGGACGACCGTTGGACCGGAAGCTCATGACGCAGAGACCGACGTTGTAATGGCAGTAGGCGCCCGTGGCCACGGCCGTGGCGCCCGTCGAGCCGGCGCTGATCGACGCCACCTCCGGCGGGCCCGCGGCGACCCCCATGTCCGTATCCCACATCCAGATCCACACCTGGTATTCGAAGTCGGTGATCGTCTGGATTTCCGCGCGGTCGGGGACCATCACGACTGAAGACGGGTTGAAAACACGCACGATTTGGCGCCAGCCCAGATCGGCGGCGAAGAACCATACCTTGCAGCCGAGATCCTGGGCTACGCCGTAGTAGGTGGAGGAGACGGCCCTTCCGTTCTCGTCCGTCACGCCCGACATCGCAGTGCCTTCCTGGAAGGTGCCGCATTGCCCCTCCGTCATCCACGTGAAGGCGATCCCTGCCGCGGGAGATCCATCCTCGTTCGCCAGGGCCATCATGAACGGCGCCCAGGCGGGCTCGTTCACGGCGACCGACGTGGGCCACAGGCGATCGACCTCTTGCACCTGCGCGTAGGCGCCGCCGGATACCAGCAACGAGAAGGCCATCAGGAAGTTGCGGATCGATTTCATCGGTACCTCCAGGTTTCGAAGCGAGCGCCCTAGCTCCCGAGCCCCTGCGCCACGCGGCTCACGAAGCCCGCGGAATGCGCGCCGTCCAGCCAGCGCCACACTACCACCGTGTCGTGATCGGGATCGATCCAGACCGAATTGCCGCCCGCGCCGAACATGAACCAGCTCGCGCGCGAAGCGTCCGCAAACATGCGCCCGTCGCGATTGAGCCAGGTGAGCAGGCCGTAGAACGGCGCTACCCTGGAGGGCGAAAGCATTCGCTGCACCCAAGCGCGCGGGATGACCTGCCCGCCCTGATGCACTCCACCGTCCAGCAGCAGCTGGCCGATGCGCGCCTGGTCGCGCGCGCTGATCGAGACACCCCCGCCCCAGTGCGTGCCGCCCGGGACCGACTGCATTCGCGCACCGTCGATCTCCACCCAGGCATCGTCGTAGCCCTCCCAGCGGAAGTCGCGGCCGCCGCCGATGGGCTGCAGCACGTTGTCGAGGAACACTTGCGGCAGCGGACGCTTGAAGAGGTGCAGCAGCGCGAGCGAGAGCTGGTTGATGCGCACGTCGTTGTACTCCCAGTACGTGCCCGGCGCGCGCAGCGCACGCAGCTCGCCTTTCTTGCCCTCGGGTGGCTTCGGGTCGTGCGACACGCGCCGGTTGTGCTCCACCTGCTCGGGCATGCCGAAACATTCGCCCTGCCATTCGCTGGTCTGGGTGAGAAGGTGCTCCCACGTGATCGCGCGGTTGTGCTCCGAATCGAAGCCGATGCCCGGGAGCCGCTCGCTCACGCGCTCGCCGGGTTCAAGCAGCCCGCGTGAATGCGCGATGCCTGCGAGCAGCGCCAGGTAGGTCTTGGCGACGCTGAATGTCTGGTCGGCTCGATCGGGCTCCCCCCAGGCCGCGACTTCCTCGCCGCGTACGCGGATCACGCCGGAGACGCCGCCGCGCGGGTGTACCGGCCCGCGCAGGCGATTGAACGGTGGCGGGTCGTCGTGATGGACGCCCCAACGCGCGGGTTCGGCCGCGGGATCCCGCGTCCACGGGATCTCGTGCGCCTGGGCAAATGCCACGGCCTCATCGAAGTGCTTCACGTCAGCGCATGGGCGATCTGCCGCAACGCCTGCTCGTAGCCCGCCGGCGTCTCGGCGCCTTCGATCGCGTGCGCATTGTTCACTACGACAAGCGGCACGCCGGCCACGCCGCGTTGCAGCCAGTAGCGCTCCCGCTCGCGTACGTCGGCGGCGAACTCGTCGCCTTCCACGATCGACTTCGCGCGCGCCGGATCCAGGCCGACCTGGCCGGCGAGGGCGACGAGCACGTCCATGGCACCCGGATTGCGCCCCTCCCCGTGATAGGCGCGCAACAGCGCGCGCTTGAGCTCCAACGCGCGTCCTTCGAGGCCGGCCCAATGCAGCACCCGGTGCGCGTCAAAAGTGTTCCACACGTGGTTGCGGGGACCGAAGGAGAAACCGACGGCCGCTCCGCGCTCGCGGATCCTCGCCTGTGCCTGGGCTACTTGCTCGGGCGTGCGGCCGTACTTGCGCGCGAGGTACGGGACGACTTCCGCCCCTTCCGGCCCCATGTCCGGATTGAGCTCGAAGGGCTCCACGCGCAATACCGTTTCTATTTCACCACCCAGGCGCGCGACAGCCTGGTCCAGCGAGGCCAGCCCGATTGCACACCACGGGCAGGCTACGTCAGACACGAACGCGATATCGAGACGAGGTGGGTTCAG
>JBKJTM010000392.1:0-4540 GCA_046590805.1 Usitatibacter sp. | reverse complement strand
TCGAGATGCGCGGCCAGCTTCTCGATCAACGCTTCTGTGTCGCCAAGCGGTTGCGGAGCCCGCAGCCGCTCCTTGAGGCGGGAGATCGTGTCGCCGAGGCGGGCGGCGTCCAGCGGCTTCACCAGGTAGTCGAGCGCATTCTGCGCGAAGGCCTCGACCGCGTACTGGTCGTAGGCGGTGACGAACACCAGGTGCGCGCGGCGCCCGATCAGGCGCGCGGCTTCCACGCCCGAGATTCCGGGCATGTGCACGTCGAGGAAGCAGACGTCGGGCTTCATCGACTCGAACATCTCCACCGCCTCGCGGCCGTTCCTCGCCTGCCCGACGATCGCCAGCTCCGGCCACGCCTCGCCCAGAAGCCGCGTGAGCGACTGGCGCAGCAGCGGCTCGTCGTCGGCGATCAGGGCGGTCGGGCGCCTGGTGGTCATGCCGCGACCGGCTGGGCCGGGAACTCCACTTCGGCGCAGACGCCCTTCGGAACCACCGCGGAGATGCGCAGTTGCGCATCGCCGCCGAACACCAGCTGCAGGCGCTCGCGCAAGGTCGCGAGTCCCGTGCCCAGGCCGTCGCTCGATGCCTGGAGGCCCACGCCGGTGTCGAGCACCTGCGCGACGCAGCGGCCATTGCGCACCGAGACGCGCACCTCGATGCGGCCGCCTTCCTCGCCCGGATCGATGCCGTGGCGCACGGCGTTCTCGACCAGCGTGAGGAGGGTGGTGGGCGGGCAACGCAGCGCCTGCGCGGCATCGTCGGCGAGCACCGTGAACTGCAGGCGGTCGGGCATGCGCATGTGCATCAATTCGAGGTAGGCGCGCACCAGTTGCAGTTCCCGGGCCATCGGCGTGGAAGTCTCGTTCAGGCGCGGGACCGCCGCGCGCAGGTAGCTGATGAGGGTATCCAGCACCGTGGACGCCTTGGGCGAGCCGCAATCCACCAGCTCGCGCACGTTGGCGAGCGTGTTGAAGAGGAAGTGCGGCTCGACCTGCGCCTGCAGCAGGCGCAGCCGCGCGTCGAGCGCTTTGCGCTCGAGCTCGCTCTTCTCCAGCGCGAACGCCATCGCTTGGCGGCGCGCGGCGAAGTCGCGCTGCTTGAAGAGCGCCGCCACGGCGGTCCACGGCGCCACCAGCAGCCCGGTCATGGTGGTCAACATGAAGCCGTTCATTCGCAGCTCGTCGCGCCAGAAGGGAGGCTCGCCGGCCCCGGTGCCGGCGAGGTAGATCGCGAGCACCGTCCAGGGCACCACGAACGCCACCGCGAGCACCTGCAGCACCCATCGCGCGATGAAGGACGGCAGTCGCGCCGGCCATTGCTCGAAAATCCCGAAGGCCACCAGCGCGGCCAGCCCGACCAGGATCCCGCGGATCACGATGACGCGCGACGAGGTCGTGAGGAAGCCCGAACTGATGATCGAGGCGAAGAGCGTTGCCACGACCACCGTGACCAGCAGGCGGCGCCACCCGAGGATCAGGGCGAGGCCACGAGGTTTCGGCGGCGGGGAGTCGGCGGTCATGGGGGAATCATAACGACACGCCTTGGGCCGGAAAGCCCGGCGGGACGAGCGACGGCCCGGGGGGACCGGCGACGGTGGAGCGCGACCGGCTGCTTTCCCCGCTCGCAACGTTCGCCAGCGCACCGACGCCGCCCCGCCCGCGGCGCATCCTTGCACCTTCGCAAAAGGAGAGTCCCATGGGCAACTTCTCAGGCAAGGCCCCGACCCTCGTGGTCTGGGTGATCTCGCTGGTGCTGTTCGTGGTCGCGCTCTTCGCGCAGTTCGGCGTGGTTTCCCTCGGCGCCCAGATCGGAACCTGGTCTTGGATCATCGGCTTCGCGCTGCTGCTGATCGCCTGCCGCGTGAAGGGCCTCTGATGTTCTTCATGCCCTGGGAGCGCGCGCCGAAGGTCAGTCGGTTCGCATTGGCAGCGCTTCGGGCTCCCTTGCCGGTTTCTCCATCCGCTCGAACTCCGCGATCACCTGTCCCCCGAACAGCAGCAGCGTCGCGGCGATTTCCAGGCTGAGGAGAATCACGATCGCGGTGGTGAACGAGCCGTAGACCTCGCCCACGCGCGACAGGGTGCTGAAGTACCAGACGAGCGCGTGCCGCGTGATCTCCCAGAGGACCGCGGCGGTCACGCCCCCCAGCAGCGCCCGGCGCCACGAGATGCTCCCTACCGGCATCACCATGTAGATCGAGGTGATGATGAGGATCTCGCCGCCGAAGCCGAGCAGGTAGAGCAGCGCCCCCGAGAGCCCGTCCAGCCCCCAGGTCTGGCCGAACATCACGATGCTGCGCTCGCCCATCGCCTCCAGTCCCACGGTCACCAGCGTCACCAGCAGCGCGCCGACGGTGAGCAGCAGGATGTAGGCGTAGGGCATGAGCGCCGAGATGATGTAGCGCCGGCGCCGCACCGCGACCCGGTGCACGAAGATCACCGACATGGCGTTCTCCAGCACGGTGAAGGCGAGCGAGCTGAAGAAGAGCATGGTCGCGAGCAGCACCCAGCCGAGGACCTCCTGGTGCTGGAGGAATTTCAGCAGCTCCTTGCCCAGGGCCGGGCCCTGTCCGGGCGCGATCCACTCCAGGTAGCGCGTGGTCGCCTCGATCAGCTCCACCTCGGGGACGAAGTAGGAAAGCGCCATCACGATGAGGATCAGCATCGGGATCATCGAGAGCAGCGCGTAGTACGCAACCGCCCCGGCGAGCAGCAGCCCCTGGTTGGCCTTGAAGGCCTTGAGGGTGCGCCAGAAGAATGAGAGGACTTTCTTGATCGCCATCGTTACATCATAGCGGCCTCATTCCGCACTCACCATCCATTGAAGGCTCAGTCGATCAGCCGTCCCCCCTCATAGAAGGGGTAGGGGCCGTCGAAGGTCCCGATCGCTGCCGTGTGGGTCACGATGCCGGCGCCTTCTCGCCACAGGTGGAGCTGGAATCCGGGCGGCTCCATCACGAAGCGCGAGGCGGCGTCATCCGCGAGGTCGAGCGCGACCTGGTGGGCGGGACTGGGGCAGGTGGAGGCGACGGTGCCGCCGAAGCGCCTCACGATGCTGCGATGCAGGTGGCCGCTCAGCACGCGCTCGACTTGCGGATGGCGCCGGATCACCGCCTCGAACGGCGCCGGGTCCTTGAGGAGCTGCGCGTCCATGTGGCCGATGCCGGTCCAGAAGGGCGGGTGGTGCAGGGCGACGAGGGTGGGCTTCGATGCCGCGTTGCCGAGGGTCGCGTCGAGCCAGCGGAGCTGCTCGTCGGTGAGCGCGCCGTGCGACTTCGCGTTCACCGTCGAATCAAGTGCCACGATACGCACCGGAAACTCGTCGATCACGTAATCGAGTTTGCCGCTGCCCTGCCGCAGGTACGCGTGCGAGGCGAAGCTCTGGCGCATCTGTTCCGGATTGTCGTGGTTCCCCGGCATCAGGTATGCCGGCATGGTGAGCGGCGCGATCAGGCGCGCGAGGTTCTGGTACTCGTCGGGCCGGCCGAAATCGACCAGGTCGCCGCTGAAGAGCACGGCGTCCGGCCGCTGCGGCAGCTTCATCAGGTGCGCCACGCACCTGGCGAGGGCGGCCTCGGTGTCGACCACGCGATAGGAGAGCTTGCCGCCCGCCTTGATGTGCATGTCGGTGACCTGCGCGAGGAGGAAGCGGCCGGTCATGGCGCTTGCACCGGGAGGAGGGCGCCGGGTGCGATGGCGAGGTGCACGGTCTCGCCGCGCGGCCAGTCGCGGCGCTCGGTGGTCTCGACGATCAGCGGGGCCGCGCCACCGGCATCGACGACGAGGCGCGTGTGGTCGCCGAGGAAGAAGGAGGAGATCACCTTCGCCTCGATGTCGTGCCCGCCGGGGGGCACGATGCGCACGTCCTCGGGGCGGAACATCACCTCGCGGCCGTCGCGCATCATGCGGTTCATGGTGCCGATGAAATCCGCCACGAAGGTGGTCGCGGGATGGTGGTAGATCTCCCGCGGCGTGCCGGCCTGGGCGATGCGGCCCTTCTCCATCACCACGATGCGGTCGCCGAGCGCCATCGCCTCGGATTGGTCGTGCGTGACGTAGACCGTGGTGATGCGCAAGTGGCGCAGCAGGCGGTCGATCTCGACGCGCAACTGCTCGCGCAGCTTGGCGTCCAGCGCCGTGAGCGGCTCGTCGAGCAGCAGCACGCGAGGCTGGATGGCGAGCGCGCGGGCGAGCGCCACCCGCTGCTTCTGCCCGCCCGAGAGCTGGTCCACGTGCCGGTTGCCGAACGCGCCCAGGTCGACCAGCTCCAGCATCTCCTTCACGCGCTTGTCGCGCGCGTCGTGTGAAGCCTTCCGCACCCGCAGCCCGTAGCCGACATTCTCGGCCACCGTCATGTTGGGGAACAGCGCATAGCTCTGGAACACCATGCCCACGCCGCGCTGCTCGATCGGCTGCGCGGTGACGTCCTCGGCGTCGAACAGCACGCGGCCGCCGGCATCCGGCGACTCGAGCCCCGCGATGATGCGCAGCGTCGTGGTCTTGCCGCAGCCCGAGGGGCCGAGGAGCACGACGGTCTCGCCGGCCACGAT
>JBKJTM010000279.1:0-3716 GCA_046590805.1 Usitatibacter sp. | reverse complement strand
GCGGGAAGGTGGCGCTCGATCTCCCGGTCCCAGCCCTGTTGCGCCAGGATTGCGAGGTCGGCCTGCACGCTCTTGCTGCCTGGCAGGATGACGAGGTCCGCCTTCGGGATCGCCGTGCCGGGCCCGACGAAAATGACATCGCATTGAGGGTGCGCTCGCAGCGCATCGAAGTCGGTATGGTTGCTGATGCGGGGCAGGACCGGGACGACGATCCTGATGCGGTCGCTCGAATTCGTGGGCGCTTGTGTCGTCTGGATCGCGTCTTCCGCATCCAGGTGAAGGCCGTGCATATAGGGCAGCACGCCATAGACCGGCTTGCCCGTGCGGGAGGTCAGCCATTCGAGGCCCGGTTGCAACAGGCCCGGATCGCCGCGGAACCGGTTGATGACGAAGCCCTTCACGAGGTCGCGCTCTTGCGGCGCGAGGCAATCGAGCGTGCCGGTGAGATGCGCGAACACGCCGCCGCGGTCGATATCGGCGATGAGGATCACCGGGCACTTCACCGCCATCGCGAAGCCCATGTTGGCGATGTCGCGGTCGCGTAGGTTGATCTCCGCGGGGCTGCCCGCGCCCTCGACGACAATCACATCGTAGCGGCGCCGCAGACGCTCGAAGGACTCCATCACCGCGCCCATCGCCGTCGCCTTGTAGGCGTGGTAGTCGCGCGCGTTCATGTCGGCGCGCGCAATGCCGTGGATCACGACCTGCGCAGTCGTGTCTGAACTGGGTTTGAGGAGCACCGGGTTCATGTCGCTGTGCGGCTCGATACCCGCGGCCTGGGCCTGCAGCGCCTGCGCGCGGCCTATCTCGCCGCCGTCGACGCTGACCGCGCTGTTGAGGGCCATGTTCTGCGGCTTGAAGGGCGCCACGCTGACGCCCGCGCGGCGCAGCAGCCGGCACAGGCCCGCGACCAGCGTGCTCTTGCCCGCGTCGGACGTCGTGCCCTGGACCATGATCGTGCCCTGCATGCCCTGCATGCCGTTCATGCCTACTCCTCGATGAAGCTCGTGAGGCGCTTGAGCCCGCGCGTGATCACACCGGGTCCGGGCACGTGAAAATCCGTCGACTTGATCTCGATCATCCGCTTTTGGCGAACCGCGAAAATGGCATCCCATCCCCGCGGCTGCGCGACGAGCATGTCGATGCGGCGGTAGGTCACGTGGGCCTTCTCGCGCGCACGGCTTCCAGCTCTTCGCACATCAAGGCGGCGCCCTCAAGGATGCGCGGCGATTGGCGCCCCAAGGCATCCGTCTTGAGCAAGATCAGGTTCCCGGCCGCGGTCGGCCGGAAGTCCGGGAGCTTGCGCCAGAGCTCGAAGGCGCTCTCCGCGTCGGTGATCTTTCCCGTCCTCAACACGGCCTCGGGATTGGCGCTCACCACCGCCTCGACGTCCACCGTGGGAACGAGCATCTTCTCCTCGGCGAAGATGTTCCGGCCGCCGCACAGCCGGATCACGTCGCTGATGATCTGCGTGCCGTTGATCGTGAGGAGCGGTTTCTGCCATACCTGGAAGAACAGGGGCACGGTCGACCTGTGCGCATAACGTTTCTCCAGGTCGGCCAAGCGCGACGCAAAGGCGGCCGCGGCCTTGCGAGCCTGCGGCTCGGTCCCTGCGAGCTGTCCGAGGCGAGTGAGCGATGACGCAATCTCGCTCAGCTTGTTGGGGCGGTTGTAGAACATGGGGATGCCGAGCTTGCGGACCTTCGCGAGGTGTTTCTCGGAGTTGCCGTGCAGCCACACGACGATGAGGTCGGGTTCGAGACTCACGATGCGCTCCATGTCGAGGAGCGCGTTGTCGCCGACGCGCGGGATCTTCTTGGCCGCTTCCGGATAGTCGGCGTATTTCACGGTGCCCACGATGAGATGGCCGGCCCCGGCCTCGAAGAGCGTCTCCGTGACGTGGGGAGCGAGGCTCACGATACGCCGCGCCGGCGCCTTGAGGACGACCTCCTGCCCGCTGTCGTCCACGACGCGAATCTCCCCGTGCGCCGCGAGGGCCGAGAGCGCCAACGAAAGAAGCAAGATGAGGTGCCTCATGGCATGACCCCTTCGGGCGAGAACAGTCCCGCGACCGCCGCGGGGTTCGACGGAAAGTAGGCGGCCTCGGCCTTCGCGATGTCGCGCTCGCGGTCCTGCGTCTCCCAGGGATAGCCCTCGCCGGCTACATGGAACTGCACCTCGTCGGGGAAACGGCGGAAGAAGCGCTCTTCGCCCGTGGGAATGGCGCCCTTGATGAACTGCACGATGCGCGCTTTGTGGCGCTCGTTCACCGGGTCGTCCGCCTGCGGCGTCGCCATCGTCGCTTCCTCTCAGTTCGGGACAAAGACCGTGCGCGCGCCCACCTTTACCTGTGCGACGGGGTACCGGAATGCGCTCGATAGCGCGCCATCGTTCATGACGTCCTCGACGGGGCCGCGGTCCATGGAGCCGTCCTCCCGATAAAGCATCGCGTGGGTCGCGAAGCGCGCGGCGAGGTTCAGGTCGTGGACCGAGAAGATCACCGCCCTGCGGCGTCCGGCGGCGAGCGAGGCGAGGTGCTCGAGGATCGTGATCTGGTGATGCAGGTCCAGATGCGCGACCGGCTCGTCGAGCAGCAGCAGCGGCGCTTCCTGCAGGAGCAACGCCGCGATCGCGACGCGCTGCCGCTCGCCGCCGGACAACGTGGTGACGTCCCGGTCCGCCATGTCCCCCAAATCGACCGCCTCCAGCGCGGCAAACGCCATGCGACGCTCCGCATCGCCTTCCCATGCCCAGCGCGACATGTAGGGATGCCGCCCCATGATCACCACGTCGAGCACACTCGCACTGAAGGCGTCATGGAGCGTCTGGGGCAGGAAGGCGCGCATCCGGGCCGCCTCGAGCGCCGACCATTCGTCCGCCGGCCTGCCCGCGAGGCGAATGACGCCGCTCTTGGCCGCGCGCAGTCCGACCAGGGTATCCAGGAACAGGGTCTTGCCCGCCCCGTTCGCGCCGAGGATGGCCCACACCTCGCCCGCGTGAACGCTCATGGTCAGGCCGCGCACCAACGTGCGGCGGCCGACGCTGATGGTGAGGTCGTCGACTTCGAGAAGCGCGATCACGAACGGCCGCCCCGGCGCATCAGCAGGAACATGAAGGTGGGCACGCCGATCATCGCGGTCACTACGCCCACCGGCACCTGCTGTGGCGTAAATGCCGTGCGCGCCACCGTATCGGCGAGGAGCAGCAGCGTGCCGCCCATGAGCGCGCACGCCGGAAGCAGCACGCGCTGGTCGTTGCCGATGACGAGCCGCAGCGCGTGCGGAATGATGAGCCCGACGAATCCCACGGTGCCCGCCGTCGTCACCGCGATCGCCGTGGCGAGCGAGGCGGTGAGCAGGATGAGGCGCCGCAGCCGCACCACCCGCACGCCCATCGCGTGGGCAAGGTCCTGGCCGCGCAGCATCACGTTGAGCTCGCGCGCCACCGGGAAGAGCAGCACGATCGCCACAGGCAGCGCGATGAGCGCGGCGGCGTAGGAATCCGCGCCGCCGAGGTCGCCCATGAGCCAGAAGAGCATCCCGCGCAGCTTGCTCTCCGGCGCCACGATGAGGATCATGGTGATGATCGCGGACCATCCCGATGCGAGGATCACGCCCGTCAACAGCAGACGCGGCGAGGCATCCATCGCGCCCAGACCTTGCCTGCGCGCCAGGTCGCGATTGGCGAACGCGAACACGAGCACCACGGTAAGGAGC